>CAVCXQ010000011.1:0-13054 GCA_963606275.1 uncultured Muribaculaceae bacterium
AGACAAGGTGAATGCGACTGCCCGCGAAGCGGGGAGTCGCATTCACCTTGTCTTGTCGGCTGGGTGCATTTAAGCCGCCATGGCGTCCAGCGGACGGTCGCCAACGTCGCCCGCGAAAAGGAGGAGTGCACTTCCCGGCTCCGCCGCCCGACTCCCTGACTGTTCCTGAACTCGCCCTGCGAAGCCCGAGCCCGAAGGGCGCGCATGCGGGCGCACAGAGCCCTTCTCCCAACCACACCATTCCCCCCAAAAAAATCCAGGTTTTAGCTAATCCTCAGTCGTCATACGCGAAGCCAAGGTCGTGCAGCGTCAGCTCGGAGAGCATCTGCGGGGTGAGCGGAGCGATGCCGGACAGGCGCACAGCCTGCCGCTGGATCGCGTTCTCGAACAGGTTGCGCACGTAGCGCGCGTTGCCGAAGCTCCGGTCCTTCTTCGCCACCGCCATCTCCATCACCGTCGCGATCGAGTCGCGGACGTCCCGGCTGCAGGTGTACTGGTTCTTCTCCGCGCACGCCATGAAGATCCTGGCGAGCTCCTCCGCCGAGTAGTCGGGGAAGTGGATGTAGCGGCTGAAGCGCGAGCGAAGCCCGGGGTTGGAGTCGATGAAGCGCCGCATCTCGTCCGTGTAGCCGGCGAGGATGACCACCAGCCGGTCGCGGTCGTCCTCCATGCGCTTGAGCAGCGTCGCTATCGCCTCCGCGCCGTAGTCGTTGTCGCCGCCCTGGACGAGCGAATACGCCTCGTCGACGAAGAGCACTCCGTCGAGCGCGGAGTCGACGACCTTGTTGGTCTTGACCGCGGTCTGCCCGACGTAGCCGCCGACCAGCCCGGAGCGGTCGGTCTCCACCAGGTGCCCCTTCTTCAGGATCCCCATGGCGCGGTAGACGTCGGCGACGATCCTCGCGACGGTTGTCTTGCCGGTTCCGGGGTTGCCGGTAAACACGCAGTGGTAGGAGACGGACGCGTTCTTCAGCCCGGACCGCTCGCGCTCGCGCTGGATGCGGATGAAGCTGGCGAGCTTGTGCACCTCGGCCTTGACCGGCGCGAGCCCGACCAGCGAGTCGAGAGCCTTCATCGCCTCGGCCATCGTCGCCGCCGGGTCGGACGCCGCGCCGGACCCGCTGACGCGGACGTTGCCGTCGCCGGGGGCGGCGGAGTCCTTCTGCATCGCCATGATCGCGGCAAGAGTCTCGCTCTCCTCCTGCGTCACCGTGCCGTCCGCCTTCGCGATCAGCGACGCCCACCGGTAGAGGAGCGTCGAGTAGCGCTGCACCCACTCCCGCTCTCCGCCCGCGAGGCCGAAGACGACCGAGAACCGCGACTCGCCCTCGTGGCCCTGGATGTCGAGCTCGAGCGGCAGCGAATGGTACAGCTTGCCGACGGCCTTCGCGAGCTTGCGGCTCTGCGCCCGGTCGAAGAAGCTCTCGACGTCGAATCCCTTGACGGCCAGCAGGCACACGAACATGGCGTAGCCCATGCCCTCCAGGCGGTCGAGCGACGCCGTCGACTTCCCGAGCCGCCGGTAGCAGTCGCGGACGTCGCAGTAGACGATGGCGGCGAGGCGCGGCGGTACGGCGAACTGGCAGTCGGCGGAGTCGAGGCTGTCCAGCCCCCGGTGTCCGTCGAGGATGTTGCGGCATCTCGGATTCCGCCCCAGCTCGTCGATGAAGGCGAAGAACTCCCGCGACGCCTGCGCCAGCTCGCGCATGTAGGCGTTCCACCTGGTGCTGACGACGTTGCCGTAACGAGACGCATCGCGGCGCGAGACGAGGTAGCCGAGGAGAGACCACAGCACGAACGCCGCCGACGCGACGGACGACACGACCATGACCAGGCGGCAGACCGGGCTTCCGTCGACGCCTTCGATCAGCGAGGCGAAATACGCGACGAGCCCGAACGTCGCCGCGACGGCGAAGACGCCAGTTGCGCCGCCGCCGCCACCTCCGCTATGCAGTTCATCGCCCATGGTGCGGACATTATACCAAATCTCCGCCGCCATCAGCACATCGTCTGTTCCTGAACTTGGCGAGCGTATGCGCGCGTATACGCGCGTGGGGGGCGATGAACTGCGGCGGGGGAAATATGGTATACTTCGAGACATTGAAAAAGGAAAGAACCGCACATGGAAAAAGGAAAGAACCGCGCGCCGCTGATCTCGAAGGGGAACGTCCTCGTCTTCGCGATGCTCGTGAGCTGCTTCACGCTGTGGGGGCTCCTGAACAACATGACGGACAACCTGGTGCCGTCGTTCCAGCGCATCTTCACGATGGACCAGTCGAAGGCCGGCCTCGTGCAGGTCGCCTTCTACGGCGCCTACGCGGTCCTCGCGATCTTCGCGGCGATCCTCGCCGAGGAGTTCAGCTACCGCAAGGGCGTGCTGATCGGGCTGTTCGTCTACGTCGCCGGGGCGCTGCTCTACATCCCGGCGTGCATAGCGCAGAGCTTCGAGATCTACTTCATCGCGATCTTCATCGTCGCCGGCGGCTGCTCCCTTCTTGAGACGACGTGCAACCCCTACGTCCTCTCTCTCGGCGACCAGTCGACGGCCGTGCGGCGGCTCAACTTCGCGCAGATGTTCAACCCGGTCGGCTCGCTCGCCGGCATCGTCCTCGCCCAGCAGCTGATCCTCTCGCACCTCAACCCGGCGACGGCCGAGGAGCGCGCGCTGATGGACGCGGCGACGCGGCAGTCGGTGATCCACGAGGAGCTCTTCTGGGTGTGCGCTCCATACGTCGGGCTCTGCGCGATCGCCGCGCTGATCTGGCTCTGCTTCTTCATGGCCAAGGACCGCGAGGGGGCGTCCGCCGCCGTCGAGCCGCAGGCGGGCCGCGCCGCGTCGTGGGCCCGCGTCGGCGTCGCCGCGCTCTTCACCTTCGGGCCCGTGACCGCGCTCTACTTCGCGTTCCCGGAGATGGACAAGATCGCCTGGGTGCTCTGCGGGTGCCTCGGCCCCGTCGCCTACGTGCTCGTGCAGCGCGACTACCGCGCGATGCTCAGGACGCTGCTGACGACGCCGCGCTACTTCCTCGGCGTCGTCACCCAGTTCTTCTACGTGGGCGTGCAGATCGCGGCGTGGACGTGGCTGAACGTCTACTGCCAGAAGGAGCTCGGCGCGACGCCGGCGCAGGGCGGCGTCTACTACACGGTCGCCATCGTAGTCCACACCGTCGGGCGCTGGGCGGGCACCTACGCGATGAAGTTCTTCGAGCCGGCGCGAATCATGGCCGTCCTCGCGCTCTGCGCCGTGCTGACCTGCGTCGGCGCGATGTATCTGCCGTCCGACGTCGTGTTCACCGCCTTCGGGCTCCCGTTCGCGTGGAACGTCGTCTGCCTGGTGCTGATGAGCGGCTTCATGTCCGTCATGTTCCCGACGATCTACGGCATCGCGCTCGGCCGCCTCGACCCGAAGGCGCTGAAGCTCGGGGCGTCGGGCCTCATCATGGCGATCCTCGGCGGCGCGATCATCACCCCGTGGATGGCGTCCGTCATCGGCAACCCGGATTCCGCGTGGTGCGCGCTGGTGAAGTGCTGCGGCTTCGCGACGGAGTGGGACCCCGACCTCCGGCTGACGCAGGAGTCGCTGCGCGCGAGCTTCGCCATTCCCGCCGTCTGCTTCGCGGTCGTCGGGCTCTACGCGCTCTGCTTCATGGAGCGCAGGCGCCGCGCCGCGACGGCCGGAGACGCCGGCTGAACCGACCTTGAACAAGAAAATGGGCAACAAAGACAAGAGCAGGGAACAAGGAAGACAATGAACGCCAAGAGAACCATCGCCGCGCTGGCGGCCGCCTTCGTGGGCGGCTGCACGTGCGTGACCGAGAACGACCAGAAGCCGGCCGCCGCCGAGCAGGAGAAGACCAGGACCGTCAAGGTGGTCAACCTCGACCCCGAGGCGAAGCCGATCCGCGACATCTCCGCCTCGACCGCCTCGCCGATCGTCGGCTACGCCGGCAGCCTTCTCGGCAAGGACTACTACGAGGGCGCGGAGAACCGCGAGCGCACCGCCCGCGTGTTCCGCCAGGCCGGCGCGAGGTTCGTGCGCCAGTGGGACGCCGTCAACAGCTGGCAGCTCGGCGCCGGGGCGACGCTCGCCGGCAGGGCAGGCGACGCCAAGAACCCGCTCCGCATCGCCGACCCGTCCAAGGTGACGGACATGAAGAACGTCTTCTCCTTCTACAAGGAATACGGCGTCAAGGTGATGCTCACCCTCGAGAACTGGGGCGTTTTCACCAACCTCCAGACGTTCGCCAGGTCCGGCGAGAAGGAGGACGTCCGCCGCGTCATCTGCGACTACGTGCAGTGGATCGTGGACAACGGATTCTGCGACGTGGTCGCCGGTCTCGAGCTCGGCAACGAGCCCTACTGGCAGGGGGCGGACCTCTCCAAGGAGTCCAACTCGCCGGAGCGCTACGCCGAGAAGTGGATTCCCGTCGTCGAGGGCATCAAGAAGATCTGGCCGAAGGCGCCGATCGGCCTGACCATCGCCGAATACTTCGCCAACGACCCCGACATCGCGGCGGTCCGCAACCGCTCGCTCTCCACCGGCAAGCTCGTCGGCGAGGGATACTTCTCGGCGTCGGGCCTCAACCAGTGGTCGGGCCGCTACATCCTCGCGATGAAGCCGGTCCTCGACAAGATCGACCACGTCATCTACCACAGCTACGGGGCAGAGACGCCATACAGCGCGACCTACGACGGGGTGATCCGCTACCGCCGCTTCACCGAGGCCTTCCCGGAGCTCAAGGGCAAGCGGTTCTGGATCACCGAGTGGCGCGACCGCTCCGACGAGGACAACTGGTCGCACCAGCGCTTCCGCGAGACGCTGGCCAAGTCCGGCTACATGATGATGATGGTCGCGCAGCCCGACGTCGACGCGCTCAACCTGCACGAGTTCTCCTCGCTCTCCGGCGGAATCTACGCCGCCGCGCCGGGGAAGCAGAACAAGGACGGCACCTGGTCGGACGGCACGTGGGCGATCCAGTGGGACGGGCACGCCAACTGGCGGCCTAACTTCGACGACGTCCACAGGAGCGACATCGAGCCGGGCGGCATGGGCCCGGCGATGCGCCTGCTGGCGGAGTCGTTCCGCCGCGAGCCGCTGGTCATGGACTTCGGCAGCGAGAAGTACGGGGCCTACTCCGAGGGCAAGTCCAACGCCGTCTGGGCGTGCTCCGACTACTACAACGACGTGTTCCACCGGTTCCGCCAGGAGCTCCGCAAGGGCAAGGCGTGGGACGAGATCGCGCCGGCCGGCGACGACTGCGAATACATCGTCACGATGGGCAAGTCGCGCCGCTACGTCACCTTCCTGGCCGTCAACTACAAGCCGACCGAGACCGAGTTCGTGCTGCGCCTCCCGCTGCAGTGGAACGCGCGCCCGCACGAATACCGCGTCTACTCCTGCCCGGAGCAGTTCCTCGACGTCAACGAGATCCCCGGCGAGCCCCGCTTCACCCGGAGGCTGGCCTACCAGACCTTCCTGCCCAACAGCTTCTGGCATCAGCGCGTGATCGCCGGCCCGACGGTGCTCAGGATCCCGCCGAACTCGGTGACGGCCGTGCGCATCCCGATCGAGAAGCGCAGCCTCTCCCAGACGGCGAAGGACCTCATCGACGAGGCGGTGCTGCTCGGCAAGCAGGGCGGAGCCCAGTTCTGCGTCTACAAGGACGGACGCGAGATCGTCAACGTCTGCGGCGGCACGCTCTCGACGAACGCCAACGCGGCGGCGGTGACGAAGACGACGCTCTTCCCGATCTTCTCGACCGAGAAGCCGCTGCTGGCCACGGCCGTCCACCGCGCCGTCGAGCAGGGCAAGATGGACTACTCCAAGCCGCTCTGCACCTGGTGGCCCGAGTTCACCGGCAAGGGCAAGGAGCGGCTCACCCTCGGCGAGACGCTCGGCTACCGCTCCGGCATGAACGGCAACCGTCCGTGGGCGTTCACGAAGAACTCCGAGATGGCCGACTGGGAGAAGACCGTCGCCGCCGCGGCCGCCGAGGACCCGGAGCTCGAGCCGGGGACGCGCCAGCGCTACATGCCGATCTCCTACGCCTGGATGATCGGCCACCCGCTCGAGGTCGCCATGGGCAAGCCGCTCAAGCAGGTGCTCGACGAGGAGGTGCTCGTCCCCGCCGGCATCACCAACGACTTCTACTTCGCCAACGGCGAGGACGTCGACCCGCGCGTGGCGACGTTCTACAAGTCGTCGTTCTGCGAGGTCATGAACGAGCCGTGGGCGCGGCGCGCGTGCATCCCCAGCGCCTACGCCGTCGCGTCCGCGCAGGGCATCGCCAGGTTCTACAACCGCCTCTGCGGGTTCGACGGCAAGGCTCCGCTGATCAAGAAGGAGACGCTTGACAACGCCCTCAAGCCGAGCCGCCACGCGAGCGACCCGCTGCCGTCCGCCGAGAGCATGAAGAAGGACTGGCACATGATCTTCGGCATGGGCTACGGGCTCTGGGGCGACGCGGACAGGATGGACCGCGTGTTCGGGCACGGCGGGGCCGGCGGCTCCGAGGCCCTTGTCGACCGCGACCAGAAGCTCGTCGTCGCCTTCACCTGCAACTTCGAGGACTCCTACACCTACGAAGTCCTCCGCAAGCAGCTCTACGAGCTCGTCGGGCTCCGCTGGCGCTACTGGACGAAGCCCGCCGACATCCAGGCGATCCAGATGAAGTCCGCCAAGTAGCCTACGGAGGAAACGCCGCCATGACGAGCGAAACGCCGTCCGCCGCCGTCGAGGAGCGCGTCCGCACGCTGGCCGCCGCCGCCCGCGCGGCGTCGGCCGGGCTCGCCCGCCTGTCGTCCGCAGAGAAGGACGCCGCGCTCCTGCGCGTCGCCGACGCGCTTGTGGCGCGGCGCTCCGAGATCGCGGCGGCGAACGCGGACGACCTGGCGCGCGCGAAGGCGTCGGGTCTCGACGCCGCCCGCGTCGACAGGCTAACGCTGACCGACGCGCGCTTCGACGCGATGGTCGCCGGCGTCCGCGCCGTCGTCGCGCTCCCCGACCCGGTGGGCGGGACGCTATGGACGCGCGAGCGTCCGAGCGGAATAACCATCCGCAAGGTGCGCGTCCCGCTCGGCGTCGTCGCCGTCGTCTTCGAGAGCCGTCCCAACGTCTTCGTGGACACCGCCGCGCTCTGCCTCAAGGCCGGCGACGCCGTCGTCCTGCGCGGCGGCAGGGAGGCGCTCGCGACCAACGCCGCCCTGGCGAAGGCGGTGAAGGAGGGCCTTGGCGAGCTCGCCGACGCCGTGCAGTTCGTCGACGTCGTCGACCACGCGGCCGTCACCGCGCTCGTCCGCGCCGTCGGACTCGTCGACGTCGCCATTCCGCGCGGAGGCGAGCGGCTCATCCGCGCGATGTGCGAGGCCGCGCTCGTCCCGGTGCTGAAGCACTACAAGGGCGTCTGCCACGTCTACGTCGACGACCGCGCCGACCTCGGCATGGCGCTCTCCATCCTCGACAACGCCAAGACCCAGCGCCCTGGCGTCTGCAACGCCGCCGAGTGCCTGCTCGTCCACGAACGCCTCGCCCCGCTGTTCCTCCCGATGGTCCGCGCCTGGGCCGCCGACAAGGGCGTAGTGCTACACGGAGTGGAGAAGTGGAAAAGTGGAGAAGTGGAGGAGTGGAAGAGTGGAGAAGTGGGGAAGTGGAGAAGTGGAAAAGAGGAGGAGTGCGACGGGGAGGAGATTGACTGGGGCAGGGAGTTCCTGGCGCTGGAGATGAACGTCGGGGTGGTGAAGGACGTCCGCGAGGCGATCGAGCACATAAACCGCTTTGGCTCGCACCACTCGGACTGCATCGTGACGAACGACGAGGAGCGCGCCCGCGAGTTCCTGCGCGACGTCGACTCCGCCTGCGTCTACCACAACGTTTCCACGCGCTTCACCGACGGGGCCGAGTTCGGCATGGGCGCGGAGATCGGCATCTCCACGGACAAGCTCCACGCCCGCGGCCCGATGGGGCTCGAGGAGCTCACGACCTACAAGTACGAGATCACCGGCGACGGGGTGGTGAGGAAATAATCGAATAATCGAATAATTGAATAATCGAATAATCGAATTAACGAATTAGTGAATTAGCGAATTAGGGAATTGGGGAATTAGCGAATTGGGGAGATGGGAATGGGAAATGGCGAGAGAAAGGGATATGTGAAGCGTTCGTTTTTGCTTGTGTCGCTTGGGTCTCTTTTGTCCCTTTCGTCCTTTGCTGCGTCTGACGACGAGCCGCTTTTCTCCTCGCCATACGTCGGCGCGGCGGGGACGCTCGTGCTGCCGCAGGGCGGGTCGGACGCGCGGCGGCTTGGCGGCGCGACTTTCCGCGCCGGGACATACGTCTCCGAATTCTTCGCCGTGGAGGGCGAGGCCGCGTGGCTGGAGGACTCCGCCGCGCTCGGCGTCTCCGCGCTCGTCCATTTCCAGGCGTGGCAGGCCTACGGAGACCTCTTCGGCTATTCTTCGTTCGACCCGTTCGCGACCGTCGGAGCGTGCGGGCGCATTGGCGGCGAGGGTCAGGTCGGGCCTCGCGTAGGCGTCGGCGCGTTCTGGCATCTCGACGACCGATGGTCGCTCCGCGCCGACGCGAACGCCGCGCTCGGACTCGACTCCGGCGTGGAGATGGAATACTCGCTCGCCGTCGGCTTCCAGTATTCGTTCTGAACGGCCGCCGTCTGCGCGGAGACGGGCAGCATCAGGTCGCGGCGGACTTCATCGTAGTCACGCTGAGCGACTTGCCGAAGCGGCGCGGCCGGGCGCAGAAGATGAACGTGCTGCCAGGCGTGGTGATGAGCCTGTGCAGGTGCGCGGTCTTGTCAACGTAGACAAGCCCCGCCTTGCGCAGGGGCTCGAAATCGGCGATGTTGGTGGCGATTGGTCTGATGCCGCGCATTGCACCAAAAACGGCGACGCCCAACCCATTGCGCTCGTAGGTGGGGCGGACGCTGGTTGCGTGGATATGGTATACTTAACGAAACCTACAAACGAAAGGACACTGAGATGACGACAGGCAGGATGGCGGCGGGCGCGGCGCTCGCGTTCGGGATTGCGTTCGCGGCGGTTCAGGAGGCGGGCGCGTTCGTGCGCATCCCCCAGCTGCCGGGCGACGCCGGCGAAGGGCTTCGCGCGATGGCGGAGAACGTCTACGGCGTCCGCCCCGAGTTCCCCGACTTCCGTCCGACGGCCGAGGTCGTCAAGGCCGAGCCGCTCGCCGGAGGGCTCGGGACGAAGAAGACCGTGCGCATCAACACGATGACGCCGCTCGGCGAGAAGACGTTCGAGGCGCAGGTGTTCCTCCCGAAGCGCGACGGCAAGGCCCCGGCGTTCGTCAACCTCGTGTTCGGATGGGACGAGCTGAAGACCGGCAGGTGCCCGACGGAGCGCATCCTCGCCCGCGGCTGCGCCGTCGCCGTCGTGTGCTACAACGACGTGCTCAAGGACGACCGCGACGTGCTCAAGGACGTCAAGCGGACGGAGAACGGATGGGGCGCGATCTCGACCTGGGCGCTTGCGGCGAGCCGCGTGGCGGACTGGCTCGAGACCGAGCCGGCGGTGGACGCCTCGCGCCTGGCGGTCGTCGGCCACTCGCGCCTCGGCAAGACCGCGCTCTGGGCAGGCGCCAACGACAAGCGCTTCGCGCTGACGTGCTCGAACGACTCCGGATGCCTCGGGGCGAGGCTCTCCGCCTTCAACGTCAACGGCGAGACCATCCGCCGCATCACCACCTGGTTCCCCCACTGGTTCGCGCCGAAGTGCGCCACGTTCTCGGACAAGGACGACAGCCTGCCGTTCGACCAGCACTGGATGATGGCGGCGATCGCGCCGCGTCTGCTGGCGATCGGGTCGGCGGACGGCGACTGGTGGGCCTGCCCCGCCGGCGAGCTCGCCGGCTATCAGGTCACGAAGCAGGTCTACGCGGCGCAGAATGCGGCGGACAACATCGACTACCACATCCGTCATGGCAAGCACGACATCCTGCCCGAGGACTGGGACGCCTACATGGACTTCGCGGCGCGCCGCGGCTGGCCGGTGCTGCCGGCGCCGGCGGCGAAGTAGCCGCGGCTACATGAAGCGGACGGCCACGAGGCGGAGCATGTCGCGAAGCCTCACCGGCCACAGCCGCGACGGGAGCTCGGCCTCCAGCGGGTCCTGTATGAACGACGGCAGCTCGGGGTTGAAGTCCAGCCCCGTGATCTGCTCCAGCTCGTCGATCGACACCAGGTTGCGCGCCGCCCACTCGTTCCAGGCGACGTCCTGTCCGAAGAGCATCGCCATCGCGCGCACGTCCATGCCCTCCTGCGCGACAATCACCTGGTAGAAGGCGGTCGGCACGTCGATGTCGGTGCCGCCGACCGTCCCTCCGGAGCCGTGCTGCGGCGAGACGCACCCGACGACGACCCAGATCTCGCCGTAGCGGGCGGCCCATAGGTCGGCGATGCGGTGCTCCACCTCGCGCCAGACGCCGCGGTTGAGCGCCGGCGTCTGCGGGGCGACGTTCGACATCAGGAAGGTCTTGCGCCGCTCCGCGTCGCCGTAGCGCGTGGCGATCGCGTAGTTCGGGGCCATGTGCCCGCGGTCGTATCCGCTCTTCACGTAGGCGTCCGGGCGCGGCGCCGCCGGCACGCCGCGGTCGATCAGGAACGACGGACGCTTCCCCGCCTCGAACTTCGCCTCCCGCGTCACGTGGTAGGCGCACCAGACCGGATGGCGAAGCGAGTCGGACCAGCCGATCGCGAACTCGCCGCGGCGGATTATCCGGATGTCCCTCGGGGCCGGGTCGCCAGTCCGCTCCGGGGCGCCGGCGAAGAACACGGAACCCGCCGGCGCCTCGGTGTCGTATTCGTAGACCGCGTCGTGGCCTGTCCAGCCGAGCGCGTCGGTGAAGTCCGCCAGCGGATTGCCCAGCCAGAGCAGCGGGGCGACGACGAAGCCCGGCAGGGCCTGCGCCTTGCGGTCGAGCCACTTGCGCGGATGGTGAACGTACCACTCGCCGGCCGCGCCCCAGACGGCGAAGACGACGAGAAGGGCGGCGGCGACGCGCCTGGCGCGCCGCCGCGCCGACGACCGGCTATCCTTCTTCCTATGCGTTTTTTTCCCCATTGTCGATTCCCTGCATCTCCATCCGTCTCAGATTTGCCGCACATTATACCATACGCCGACTAGCCGCGCGCGCAGTCGCGGCTTTCGCGAATATGGTATAATTCGCCGCAAGCGGGGCGGACGGAAGCATTCCGCCCGGCAGGAGAGAAGTGAAGGCAAAGACGTTCATAGACCAGATCGAGGTGCAGGTGCGCTCCGGCAGGGGCGGCGACGGCAAGACCTCCATGCGCCGCGAGGCGCTAGTCGCGTTCGGCGGGCCGGACGGCGGCGACGGCGGGCGCGGAGGCGACGTCGTGCTTGCCGCGTCCGAGCACGTCAACTCGCTGCTCTCGCTCTACTACGACCCGAAGCTCTACGCGCAGGACGGGGCGCCCGGCCAGGGGCAGAAGATGTTCGGCAAGCGCGGCAGAGACCTCGTCGTCCCCGTCCCGCTGGGCACCGAGGTCTACGACGCGGACACAGGGCTGCTGGTCGCCGACGTCTCCGAGCCGGGCCAGCGCGTGGTCGTCGCGAAGGGCGGGGCCGGCGGCTTCGGCAACGTCCACTTCAAGAGCTCGGTCAACCAGGCCCCGACCGAGCACACGCCGGGCGGGCCGTGCGAGGAGCGGCGCCTGCGCCTCGAGCTCAAGACCATCGCCGACGCCGGGCTTCTCGGCTTTCCCAACGCCGGCAAGAGCTCGCTGCTCGCCGCGCTCTCCGCCGCCACGCCGAAGATCGCCGCGTATCCGTTCACCACCCTCAACCCGATCGTCGGCACCGTCGTCTACGACGACTACGCCAAGGTGCGCGTCGCCGACGTGCCCGGCATCATCGAGGGCGCGGCGAAGGGCGTCGGCCTCGGCCTCGCCTTCCTCCGCCACCTCGAGCGCGCGCGCGTCCTCGTCTACGTCGTCGACATGGCGGGCATGGACGGACGCGAGCCGTGGGACGACTTCGCCGTCCTCAGGCGCGAGATCGACGAGTATTCAGCAGAGCTCGCGGAGCGTCCGTTCGTCGTCGTCGCCAACAAGATGGACGAGCCCGCCGCGCAGGAGCGCCTGGCGCGCTTCCGCGAGGAGACGGGCGTCGAGCCGTGCGCCGTCTCGTGCGCGACCCGCGAGGGGCTGGACGCCTTCAAGGACGCTCTGCGCGCGCTGGTGAAGCCGGAGACGCGCTTCCACCACACCCACGCCGCCGCGCCCGACCTCTCGCAGATGCCGGACACCACCGGCGCCGAGATCCCGGAGGAGGCATTGAAGTTCGCGACATTCCTCAAGCTCGAGAAGCCCAAGGCCAAGTCGCATCCGTCCAGGGGCAACATCCACTGACGAGCGTTTCGCAACAAGTCAACCACAACCAAAAGCAGAAGGAGTGCACAAGATGAGCTACGCAGACGCCAAGAAGAGATACGCGAAGATCGGCATCGACGCCGACAAGGCGATCAAGGAACTCGAGAAGGTCTCGATCTCCATGCACTGCTGGCAGGGCGACGACGTCGGCGGCTTCGAGACGACCGGCGGGGCCTCCGGCGGCATCCAGACGACCGGCAACTACCCGGGCAAGGCGCGCACGCCGCAGGAGCTCATGGCCGACCTCGAGTTCGCGCTCTCGCTCATCCCCGGCAGGCACCGCGTCAACCTCCACGCCTGCTACGGCGTCCACGAGGGCAAGGTCGTCGACCGCGACCGACTTTCCGCCAAGGAGTTCGCGCCGTGGGTGAAGTGGGCGAAGAAGGCCGGCGTCAAGCTCGACTTCAACCCCACGTTCTTCTCGCATCCGATGGCGGCGGACGGCCTCACGCTCTCCAGCCCCGACCCGAAGGTGCGCAAGTTCTGGATCGAGCACGGCAGGCGTTGCCTCGAGATCGCCGAATATTTCGCAAAGGAACTGAAGTCGCCGTGCGGAGTCAACTTCTGGTGCCCCGACGGATACAAGGACGAGCCGTCCGACCGCCTCGGGCCGCGCCAGCGCATGGCCGACTCGC
>CAVCXQ010000012.1:0-12927 GCA_963606275.1 uncultured Muribaculaceae bacterium
CCCAAGTCGCCCGCCCGGAGGCGGGAGCACCGTTGCCCCGAAACGCGCCGCACGTAGGCAAGCGACAGGACGGACGCGAAGGTAGGCAAATGAGAGTTTCGCAAACGACCCATTACGCGTGGACGCCGTCGGGGATTGACAGTTCGGCGGGGGAATTGCTAGAATACGCGACAATGTTCCACACCATCATATTCGCGGCCGCTCTCGCCGCTTCGGCCGACGCCCCCGGCGACGGCGCCGGCAGGCGCGAGCTCACGTTCACCGCCGACCGCATCGCGGTCGACAACGTCACCAAGGCGGCCGTCGCCACCGGCCACGTCGTCGCCACGTCCAGCCCTTACTCCATGCGCAGCGAGCGCCTCGAGAAGCGGGCGGACGGGATTTTCCTGTTCTCCGACCCGACGACGGCGACGACCTGCACCAACGACGTCGGCCACACGCACTGGAGCGTGACCGGCGAGCTGGAGTACCGTCCGCACGACGCCGTCGTCATGCGCAACGCCTGGCTTCGCTTCTACGAGGTGCCGGTGCTGTGGCTGCCGTACATGTACTATCCGCTGGAGACCGACTGCGGCTTCAGCTGGATGCCCGGCTACACCGGCCGGTGGGGCGCCTACCTGATGACGAAGACGCGCTACCACCTGCTCGGCGACCCGACGTGCGCGGAGGAGGGGTGGTGGCTGCACGGCGCGACGCGGCTCGACCTCCGCTACAAGAACGGCGTCGCCGTCGGCGAGGACCTCAAGTGGAGCCTCGGCACGTTCGGGACCGGCAAGTTCATGACCTACTACGCCTGGGACCAGGACGCCGCCGACCGCTACCGCGTGAAGTCCGACTGGAACTCCGGCAACTGGGGCAGCGCGGTGAAGGAGCAGAGGTACATCTTCTCCGCCGACCACCGCTGGGAGGCGACCGAGCGCGACGTGGTGCGGCTGCGCGGCACGTATCTCTCCGACTCCTACTTCCGGCAGGACTTCCAGCGCAAGTCGCTGTTCAACCTGAAGGGCCAGTGGCTCGCCTACGCCAACAGCGGCGTGTTCTGGGAGCACCTGGAGGACTCGTTCTCGTTCGGCGTCGAGGCGTCGGGGCGGCTGAACAAGTTCTACTCGATGACGGGCCGGCTGCCGGAGGTCTACTTCGACGTCAACCCGATGCCGGTGTTCGGGCTGCCGATCAACTACGAGTCGCAGAGCCGCCTCGGCTACCTGACGCGCGACTTCGCCGAATACGGGTCCGGCACGGCATCGGTGTTCGGGACCAACCCCGGCATCTGGGCGGAATACGAGGCGCTGCGCTTCGACACCTACCATCGCGTGACCGCGCCGTTCAAGGCGTTCGGCGACGTCCTGTCGGTCGTGCCTCGCGTGGGCTGGCGCGGCACCTGGTGGAACGAGACCGGCGAGACCGACGTCACCGGGCGCAGCCGCGCCGCCGACGCCGGCTCGGCGTTCCGCTCGATCGGCGAGTTCGGCGCGACCTTCGCCGCGCGCGGCGTCGGCGCGGTCGGCGAGAGCTGGCGGCACCTGACCGAGCCGTATCTCGACGTCCTCGCGCAGGAGGCGTGGTACGGCGGGCTCCGCTCCGGCGCCCGGCCATACGTCTTCGACTCGCTCGACGCGTCCATGACCTGGGAGGACCAGTTCGCCGGCCGCGCCCGCTGCCTGCCGTATTCCTACTACGGCGTCACGCCCGGCTGGCGCAACGCCTGGAGCGTCGCGGACGACAAGGGCGCCTTCCGCCAGGTCATCGACCTCGACGTCTACGTGGCGGCGCAGTTCAACTCCCCGACCCGCACCGACGGCGACTCCAACCACCGCCTCTCCGAGCCGGGCGACCCGAACTACGGGCGCAGCGGCGGCGCGTTCGTGCCCGGGGCCAGGCTCCTCTGGCGTCCGTCGGACGAATTCACCGCCGGCGTCCGCGCCGAATACGACTCGGACGAGAACTGCTTCGCCTACGCGAGCGCGTTCCTCCGCCACACCCTCTCGAGGTCGTTCTCGTGGCGGGCGAGCTACAGCCTGCGCGACCACCGCCAGTGGGACTTCTCCTCGGCGCCCTACGACGCGGCGAGCATGGAGGACGACGCGCTGAACCTCGCGCGCTTCCAGATGGTCGACGTGTCCGCGACCCACCAGGTCTGCGACTGGCTCGCCTGGGGCCCGCACGTCCGCTGGGACCTGCGCGAGGGCGAGCTGGACACCATCGGGATGTGGGTCGACTACCTGACCGACTGCCTCGGCTTCCGCTTCATCGTCGAATACGACAACGAATACACGACGATCGACGGCTACCGCCAGGATGACGACTGGTCGTTCGGCTTCTACGTCTACCTGCGCGCGACCGGCGCCGCCGCCGACAGCGTGTTCCTGAAGTAGCCGCGCTGCGATGCGAAAGGCGCGGCAGAACTGGTTCGAGCGGCTGGAGAGCCGCCTCGTCAAGCTGATCCAGGAGAAGGGCGCTGACCTCGACCAGCCGGGCGCCGTCCGCGCCCTGCTCGCGCTCCTGAAGGCGCTGAGCCTCGTCTTCGGCGCCGTCGTCGCCGTCCGCGCCATGCTGTTCCGCGCCGGGATTTTGCGGCGCTACCCGCTCGGCATCCAGGTGATCTCGATCGGCAACGTCACCGCCGGCGGCACCGGCAAGACGCCGGTCACGGAGATCTTCGCGCGGACGCTCGCGGCGGAGGGGCGCAAGGTCGCGATCCTCTCGCGCGGCTACCGGCGCAAGGAGGCCCCGCTGTGGATGCGGCTCTTCACCCAGGTGGTGTCCAAGCCGCTCGTCGTGTCCGACGGACGCCGCATCCTGCTCGACGCGGCGACCGGCGGCGACGAGCCCTACATGCTCGCCTCCAACCTGCCCGGCGTCGCAGTCGTCGTCGACCGCGACCGCGTGAAGGCCGGCCGCTACGCCATCAAGCGCCTCGGCTGCGACACCCTCATCCTGGACGACGGCTTCCAGTACCAGCGGCTCCGCCACTCCGTCGAGGTCGTGCTGGTGGACTCGACCAATCCATTCGGCAACGGCAACCTGCTTCCGCGCGGGATCCTCCGCGAGCCGGCCAGCCACCTGAAGCGCGCCGACATCGTGTTCCTGACCAAGTGCCGCGGCGACGTCTCCGCCGTCCGCGAGGAGGTGCGCCGCCTCAACCCGAAGGCGGAGATCGTGGAGTGCAACCACGTGCCGAAGTCGCTGCGCGACGTCTGGAGCCGCGAGGAGCTTCCGCTCTCGTGGCTGGAGGGCAGGACGGCCTGCACGCTCTCCGGCATCGCGTCGCCGAAGGGGTTCGAGGACTCCCTGCGCCGTCTCGGCGCGAAGGTCGTGTGGTGCGAGCGCTACGCCGACCACCACCGGTACGACGCGTCGGAGGTGCTATACGCGCTGAACCGGACGGCGGACATGGGGGCGGACGCGCTCGTCACGACGGAAAAGGACGCCGTGCGCTTCCCGCGCTTCGAGACGACGCCCGTCCGGTGCCTCTACCTGCGCATAGCGATCGAGATAATCTCCGGCGCGGATAGCTTCCGCTCGGTCATCGACCGCATCTGCTTCAGGCGGCAGGCACGGGTCACTTGACGGTGACGATCGAGTTGAACGTGCCCTGGTCGTTCTGGACGGAGTTCACGTTCTCCGGGTCGACGCACCAGGTGCCGTCGATCACGAACTTGTACTGGTGCTCGCCGGGGGCGAGCTTCACGGACGCGACGTAGACGCCGTTCCTGAACGACATCTTCTTCGCGGTCGGGTCCCAGCCGTTGAACTCGCCGGCCACGTAGACGGCCTTGCCCTTGTCGGCGTGGACGGTGAACTTCACCGCCTTCGTCGCGGGCTTCTTCGCCGCGCGGCGCCTGACTGCGCAGGGCGCGGCCTTCTGGACGACGGCCTTGGCTGCGGGAGCCTTCTTGACGGTCTTGATTCTCATTGCTTCTGTTTCCTTGCTTGTTTTTGCGTCGGCGCGGGGGTCTGTCCCCGCAGACGGCGCGTATTATCTCATATTTCACCCGCAGTTGCAAACGCCCGCTGCGCCGCGCCATTGACACGGCGGCGGGGAAAAGGTAAAATACACGCACTTTTCTTGAAAAAGGCAAAAACCACCGACACTCATGAAAAAACTGATCATCGCTGCGCTGTTCGCGACCGGCCTCGTCGCCGGGATCGAGGCCGCGCCAACCGACAACGTCACCCAGGCCGACCTCCAGGCCGTCCTCGAGCGCATCAGCAAGCTCGAGGCCGAGAACAAGGCGCAGGCCAGGAAGATCGCCGAGCTCGAGGGCAAGAACAAGGAGCTCGTCGCCCAGCAGTCCGCCGCCGAGGAGAAGAAGGCTGACGGCGCCGGCAAGATCGCGACCGACGAGGGCACCGAGGTCAGCGAGTCCGGCCGCATCTTCACCGCCAAGGGCCGCAAGTACTACCTGGCGGACGCGACGGCGAAGATCTTCGAGCCGCTTTCGGAGTCCGGCCTCCGCATCACTCCCTACGGCTACCTGGTGTTCGAGGGCGTCTACTCGACGCGTCCGCTCGACTGCGACTGGTCGACGGACTTCGTGAAGCCGCGCCGCAACCGCTCGAACAACACGACGCTCTCGATGCAGGACTCGATCCTCGGCGTCCAGTTCGACACGCCTGAGGCGGTGGGCGGCTGGACGTTCACGGGCCGGGCGGAGTTCGACCTCGCCGGCGGCGACCAGAACTCGTATGCCTTCCACTGGCGACACCTCTACGTGAACGCCGAGCACGAGAGCGGCTGGTCGGTGCTCTTCGGCCAGACCTGGCATCTCTGGAAGATGGTCACGCCCAGCGAGATCGACGGCGCGTGGATGGAGAACGCCGGCCATCCGTATCGCCGCAGCCCGCAGGTCCGCGTCACGAGGAAGTGGGACTGGGAGGACAGCTCGCTCGAGGCGCGCGTCGGCATCGTGAAGGGCGGTCCCGGCATGGGCGGCGACCGCGACGGCGACGGCGTCCAGAACAACACCGCCTCCGCGTGGGCGCTCTTCGAGGGCGCGCTCGTCTACGACAGCGTCGCCGCGTGGCAGTCCGACGACCGCCGCTGGCTCGTCGGCGTCGGCGGCATGTACGGCCGCGACCGCTCCGCCCGCTACAACGGCGTCGACTTCGACGGACGCGAGGACGAATACGACAGCATGATGGCGATGGCGGCGGCGTCCCTGCCGCTCGGGCCGTTCACCCTCACCGGCCAGATCTACGGCGGACAGAACCTCGGCGGCGTCCAGGCCGGCTGCGGCCAGGGCGTCCTCTACCACAAGGACCCCTACGGCATCTACTCCAAGGGCAACGCGGTGCGGACGCTCGGCGGCTTCGTCGACCTCGCCTACCAGCTCAACGACACCTGGTCGTTCGCGGTCGGCTACGGCTTCGACAACCCGGTCGACAGCGACGTCATCGGCGGCACGGACGCCGACGGCGAAGGCCGCTGGCCGTATCCTGGCGTCCTCTTCAACGACCGCGCCTACGTCGCGGCGTTCTACCAGGTGCTCGACAACTTCAAGCTCGGCCTCGAATACGCCCGCCTGATGACGCGCTACGCCGACGGCGACAACGGCGAGGAGATCGCCGGCGACTACGGCGCCGACCGCGTCCAGTTCAGCGCCTACTACGACTTCTAGTCCGGCGTCCGCGCCGGTCGGCGGCGGAGTGGCGGCCGCGGAAACAAGAAAGGAAACATCGGAGATGGATTCGGAACACCCCGCCGTCGGCATAGTGATGGGATCGGACTCGGACTGGCCGCTCGTGCAGAAGGCCTGCGCGACGCTCGACTCGTTCGGCGTCGCCTACGAGACGCGCGTGATCAGCGCGCACCGCACTCCTGACGTTGCGCTCGAATACGCGCGGACGGCCGAGGGCCGCGGGATCAAGGTCGTCATCGCCGCGGCCGGCGGCGCCGCGCACCTCGGCGGCGTCCTCGCCGCGGGGACTGTCCTTCCCGTAATCGGGATTCCCGTCGCCGGCGGGGCGCTGAACGGACTTGACGCGCTCTACGCGACGGTGCAGATGCCGTCCGGAGTGCCGGTGGCGACGGTGGCCTGCGGCAGCGCGGGACCGGTGAACGCCGCGCTCCTCGCCGTCCAGATGCTCGGGACCGCCGACGCCGGGCTGCGCGAGCGGTTCCGCGCCCACAAGGAGTCCCTTCGCGAGAAGGTCGCCGCCGCCGACAAGAGGATACACGCCGCCTGAGGCGGGAGAGAAGGGCTGAGATGAACGACATCACCTTCGGACAGGCCTGGGAATACGGCGGCTCGCTGATGTGGGTCCTGGCGGCGATCTCGGTGTTCGCGCTCGCGGTCGTCCTCTACCTCTGGGTGGCGCAGATGCGCGTCGTGTTCATGCCGTTCGCGCTCAAGCGCCTCCAGCGGGCGAAGGACGCGGAGGCGGAAGGCAGGCGGATCGCGATCCGCGCCAACGCGGCGGTCGACTGGCTGGCGGACGTCGCGGCGGTCGCGCCTCTCGTGGGGCTTCTCGGCACCGTGCTCGGCATGTTCCAGGCCTTCGGCGGCATCGCCAGCGACGTCGCCGCCGGCGCCAAGCCGGTCGTGCTCGCCCAGGGCGTCTCGAAGGCGATCGTGACAACCATCTTCGGCCTCGCGGTGGCAATCCCGTCGCTCTGCGCCTACGCTGTGTTCCGCCGCCGCTGCGCGAAGCGCGTCGCCGAGCTCGAGGAGGCGTGCGAGGAAGTCCTCTCGGCCGGGGGGCGGACGAGATGAAGTTCGACGTCCCGCCGTCCAAGGCGCCGGCTCTCGCGCTGACGTCCATGCTCGACGTCATCTTCCTGCTCCTCTGCTTCTTCGTCACGGTCAGCGTGTTCTCGCAGTGGGAGAGCGAGATCGCGATCTCCCTGCCGGGCGCGGAGACGGCGCAGGAGCCGGAGAGGCTGCCGGGCGAGATCATCGTCAACCTGACGAAGGACGGCGCCGTGCGCGTGAACGGCGCGACGCTGACCCTCGAAGACCTCAAGTCGCGCCTCTCGCGCGTCGCGAAGTTCTACCCCGGGCAGCCGGTGATCGTCCGCGCCGACCGCGACACGCGGTACGAGCGGCTCGTCGAGGTCATCGACGCGTGCCGCGCCGCCGACGTCTGGAACTTCTCCCTCGCCGTCGAGGGCAGGTGAAGCCGCGCTCCGAGCGCGGCGTTTTGGTATAATACGCGCTCCATGAAAGAGTATGCAGTAGGCTTGGTGGGCGTCGGCGCCGTCGGCGCCGAGATGGTCAAGGTCCTCAAGGAGCGCAGGTTTCCGCTGAAGGGGCAGGTGCAGGTCTTTGCGTCGCGCGAGCGCGACGAGCGGATCTGCGGCGAGACGTATCACGTGAAGGTCGCCGACGAGAGTTGCTTCGACGGCCTTGACATCGTCCTCTTCGCCGGCAAGACCGACGTCGCCGTCCGCCTGCGCGACGCCTGCGTGAAGGCCGGCGCGAAGATGATCGACAACTCCCGCGCCTTCCGCCAGGACCCGGACGTCCCGCTCGTCGTCCCGCAGGTGAACCCGGAGGACCTCGACTGGAACAAGGGCGTGATCGCGAACCCGAACTGCACGACGGCGATCATGCTCGAGGCCGTCGCGCCGCTCCACAAGGCGAAGGGGCTGAAGAGGCTGATCGCCTCCACCTACCAGGCGGCGTCCGGCGCCGGCGCTCCGGGTCTCGACGAGCTCGAGGGGCAGGTCCGCGCCTACGCGAAGGGCGGTCCGCTGGAGGTCAAGGCGTTCCAGCACCAGCTCATGTACAACCTCATCCCGCACATCGACAAGTTCGACGAGACGAACTGGTACACGCTCGAGGAGCTGAAGATGCGCAACGAGGCGCGCAAGATGCTCCACCACCCGGAGCTGCGCCTCTCCTGCACCTGCGTGCGCGTGCCGATCGCCAGGGCGCACTCGGAGTCGCTGAACCTCGAGTTCGAGAACGAGATCACGCCGGAGGAGGCGAGGGAGATCCTGCGCGGCCGCGAGGGCGTGAAGGTCGTCGACGACCCGCTCAACGGTGGGTATCCGATGCCGCTCGACGCGACCGGGCGCGACGACGTGCTCGTCGGGCGCATCCGCCAGGACATCTCGCGCGACGACGGGAAGGGGCTGGAGATGTTCGTCTCCGGCGACCAGCTGCTGCGCGGCGCGGCGCTGAACGCCGTCGAGATCGCCGAGTGCCTCGTGAAGCGCGGGCTCGTGTAGGGGGCGGCGGCGGAATGTACCTCAAGCATCTCGAGATCGTCGGCTTCAAGTCGTTCGCCGACCGGACGCGGCTCGACTTCGACCCCGGCCTCATCGCCATCGTCGGCCCGAACGGGTGCGGCAAGTCGAACGTCTCCGACGCGATCCGCTGGGTCCTCGGCGAGCAGAAGCCGACCGCCCTCCGGTGCTCGAAGCTCGTCGACGTCGTCTTCAACGGGACGGACACGCGCAAGCCGCTCGGCCTCGCCGAGGTCTCCATCACCTTCGCCGACTGCGAGAAGGAGCTGGGGACGGACTACCACGAGGTGACAATCACCCGCCGCGTCTACCGCGACGGCGCGGGCGAATACTTCATCAACAAGCAGCAAAGCCGCCTGAAGGACGTGCAGCACCTCTTCATGGGCACGGGCATCGGCACGAGCTCCTATTCGGTGATGGCGCAGGGCCAGATCGACGCGATCCTCTCGTCGCGTCCGGAGGACCGCCGGGCGGTTTTCGAGGAGGCGGCCGGCATCACCAAGTTCAAGGCCGACCGCAAGGAGGCTCTGCGCAAGGTCGAGCAGACGGAGCAGAACCTGCTGCGCGAGGCGGACGTCCTCCGCGAGATGAAGCGCCAGATCGCCTCACTGCAGCGGCAGGTGGGCAAGGCGCGGAAATACAAGGAGCTCCGCGACCAGCTGCGCGGGCTGGACGTCTACGTCTCCAAGCAGCGCATCCGCGGCTTCGCCGAGGAGCTGGAGCAGAACGCGCGCAGCCGCAACGAGATCGACGCGGCGATCGCCGAGGCGCAGGACACGGTGAGCGCCGCAGAGGCGCTGGCGCAGGACCTGCACTCGCAGGTGCACTCTCTCGAAGACCGCCTTCAGGCGCTCGCCGGCCAGCAGGCGGCGGCGGAGGCGGAATACGCCCGCGCCCGCGAGGTCATCGGCGTCAACGCGACCCGCGTGGAGGAATACCGCGGCTTCGCCGCGCGCGACCGGGGCGAGATCGAGCAGGCGAAGGCAACGCTCGGCGAGGTCGCCATGCAGGCCGAGTCCCTCGACCAGAAGGCGACGCTGCTCACCGATTCGCTCGCCGCCGCGAAGGAGGCGCTAGAGGCCGAGGAGGCCGCGTTCAACGGACTCCAGGACGCGATCGACGCGAAGCGCTCGGAGGTCGAGGCGAAGCGGCGCGAGGTGGCGGACACCACGCGCACCGGCTCGCTCGTCAACGACGCGGACGTGAGCCGCAACGGCGCGGTGGAGACCTGGAAGGCCGGCACGACGGTGACGACGATGATGAAGCGCGAGGACCTGATGGCGCTCGTGACCGTCGCCGAGAGCGAGCTCCGCGAGATGGAGCTCAAGCACATCCCGGCGTCGCAGCGGCTGACGGAGCGGCGGATCGCCGCGAGCCAGATGGAGCAGGAGCTTTCGTTCATCGGGCAGCAGCGCGACGCGGCGAACCGCCGGCGCGGCGAGCTCTCGGCGGCGGTCGCCAGCCGCGAGGAGCGCATCGCCGGCTACGAGGACGCAGTCCGCCGCCTGACCGAGGAGTCCGGCGACCTGCTCTCCGCCCTCGACGAGCTCAAGGGCAAGGCGTCCGCCTTCGTGGAGGCGATCAACGAGGGGCGCGGGCAGCGCGCGGAGATGCTGGAGCGGATCTCGGCCGCCGACCAGGACGCGGCGCGCAAGCGCGCCGACCTCGACCAGGCCAAGGACGTCCGGAGCCGCCTCGAGGTGGCGTCCGCCGAGGCGACCATGCGCCGCCAGAACGTCTACGCGCACCTGCAGGACGAATACGGGCTTTTCGCGGACGCGGTGATGCGCGAGCCTGACCCGAAGTGGAAGGACGGCGTCGTGCCGCCGCTCGCCGACCTGGAGTCGGACGTCGGCCGGCTGCAGTCGGAGATCGCCGCGCTCGGCCCGGTGAACATGGTCGCCGTCGACGAGTGCCGCGAGCTCGAGGAGCGCTACGCGAAGGAGAAGGCGCAGGAGGAGGACCTCCTGGCCGCGAAGGCGCAGCTCGTCGAGCTGATCGGCAGCCTGAACGGCACCTCCGGCAGCCTCTTCCGGTCGACGTTCGAGCAGGCGAACAAGAACTTCCAGACGATGTTCGCGCGGCTGTTCGGCGGCGGCGAGGCGAAGCTGGTGCTGCTCGAGAACGAGGAGGACCCCCTCGAGTGCGGCGTCGACATCATTGCGCGCCCGCCCGGCAAGCGTCCGCAGTCCGTCTCGCTGCTCTCCGGCGGCGAGCGCACGATGACGGCGGTCGCGCTGCTGTTCTCGATCTTCATGATCAAGCCGGCGCCGTTCTGCATGCTGGACGAGCTGGACGCGGCCCTGGACGACGCGAACATCGGGCGCTTCGTCGAGCAGCTCAAGGAGTTCCTGCACCAGTCGCAGTTCCTGATCATCACCCACAACCAGCACACCATCGCCGGGTCCGACCTCGTCTACGGCGTCTCGCAGCAGGAGAAGGGCGTCTCGAGGGTGATCTCGATGAAGCTCTCCGACCTCGGCGCGAAGCCCGGCGAGCCGCGCAAGGCCGGCTGAGCCGGCGCGGCGGCGGAAGAAAACGTCCATCGGAGCAAATAGATGAAAGTCTGCAAGTTCGGAGGTTCCTCGCTCGCAAACGCGGCGCAGCTCAACAAGGTCATCGACATCGTGCTCGCCGACCCGGCGCGGCGCATCGTCGTCGTCTCGGCGCCGGGCAAGCGGCATTCCGGCGACGTGAAGGTGACCGACCTGCTGATCTCGCTCGCCGAGACCGCCATGAAGGGCGAGAACGTCGACCGCGCGTTCGGCGAGGTCGTCGAGCGCTACGCCGAGATGGCGCAGGGGCTGGACCTCGGCGAGGAGATCGTCCGCCGCGTCGAGATGGACCTTCACTCGCGCATCGCGCAGGTGGCGACGCTGGCGAAGGACGAGTTCCTCGACCTGATGAAGGCGGCCGGCGAGGACAACTGCGCGAAGCTCGTCGCCGTCGCCTTCGAGGCGCGCGGCAGGAAGGCGCGCTACGCCAGCCCGAAGGACACCGGCATGGTGCTCACGGGCAGCTTCGGCGACGCGACGCTCGACCCGGAGAGCTATCCGCGGCTCGCGAGGGCGTTCTCCAGCTTCGACGGCATCGTCATCTACCCCGGCTTCTTCGGCTGCACCCGCGATGGGAAGGTCGCGACGTTCCCGCGCGGCGGCAGCGACATCACCGGCTCGATCCTCGCGGCGGCGGTGTGCGCCGACGTCTACGAGAACTTCACCGACGTCGACTCCGTCTACCCCTGCGACCCCAGGATCGTCGCGGAGGTCAAGGACGGCGAGGGCATCCCGACGATGACCTACCGCGAGATGCGCGAGCTCTCCTACGCCGGCTTCGGCGTGTTCAGCGACGACGCGGTGATCCCGGCGGTCAAGGCGCGCATCCCGATCAACATCCGCAACACCAACCACCCCGGCGAGCCCGGCACGATGATCCAGCAGTCGCGGCGCGTCGTCCCCGGCACGGTGGTGGGCATCGCTTCGGCGGACGGCTTCTGCAACATCGTGGTCGAGAAGTACCTGATGAACCGGCAGATCGGCTTCGGACGCCGCCTGCTGCAGATCCTGGAGGAGAACGCGATCTCCTACGAGCACATGCCGTCCGGCGTCGACTCGCAGTGCGTGGTCGTCAAGGGGCAGTATCTGCCGAAGGAGCGCGAGCGCAAGGTGGTCGCGGAGATCCGCGAGCGGCTTTCGCCGGACTTCGTGACGGTGGAGCGCGACATCACCATCGTGATGGTGGTGGGCGAGGGGATGTGCTACACGCCGGGCATGCTGGCGAAGGCGTGCCTCGCGCTGGCGTCGGCGGGTATCTCGATGTCGATGGTGAACCAGGGCTCGTCGGAGGTGTCGTTCATGCTGGCGATCCGCTCGCAGGACCGCGACGCTGCCGTCCGCGCCCTCTACAAGGCGTTCTTCGGCTAGGCTTTCGCCGGCTGGCGGACGGTTTCCGCCGCTCCTGCGCCATGCGGCCCGGCGGCGGCGTCTGCGTACATGGCGTCATGATCCACGAGGGGACGAACGATGTGGACGGCGTGTCCGTCGAGGTCGTGCGCAGGCGCTGCCGGCGGATTGGCCTCCGCGTCGACCACGACGGCGGCGTCCGCCTGACCGTCCCCCGGTGGCGGGCGACGCTGCGCGACGGCGAGGCGTTCCTCAAGTCGAAGTGGGACTGGGTCCTGAAGACGCGGGCCAGGGCGCTGGCGCGGCCGGCGGCTGCGCGCGCGCCGGTGACCGAGGAGGAGGCGGAGGCGCTGAACGTCCTGCTGGCCGAGCTGAACGGACTCTGGGCGGCGCGGGTCGGCGAGACGGACGTGACGTGGAAAGTCCGCAGGGTGAAGTCCGTCTGGGGCTGCTGCCACTGGCGCAGACGCTACATCACCTACAGCGCCGAGCTGGCGCACGCGCCGCGGGAGCTGGTCGAGTATGTCGTCGTCCACGAGTTCACGCATTTCGCCGTCCACGACCACGGACCGGCGTTTCAGGGGCTGATGGACGCCAGGCTGCCTGGCTGGCGGGCCCTTCGCAGGCGCCTCAACAGGCGCGACTGGTGACCGTCCGCCAGTCCCGTTTCCGAATGACTGCGGGCGGATATGGTATAATACGCCGATTTTTCGAGAAATGGAAACGACATGGAACTGAGCGAAACCGTCAAGTCGGCCTTCGAGAGGGCCTTTCCGGGAGAGGACTTCTCGTTTGTCCGCGTCCTCCCCGCCACCGACCCGAAGTTCGGCG
>CAVCXQ010000013.1:0-12878 GCA_963606275.1 uncultured Muribaculaceae bacterium
GCTCGGCGTCGAGATCGAGCCCCTGTCCGACGCCGCGCCCGAAGCCGCCGCCGAGGACGCGGCGAAAGAGGCGGAAGCCGCCGCCGAGGAATGACGACACCATCAAGGAGGAGACGAGCATGAACATAACCGAGGGGAACATCGCGGTCTGCCAGCAGGCCCTCTACCTTCTGCGACAGGACGTCGGCCTGCCGTCCGTGGACGGCGCGGACTCCGACGACTCCCTCGAATGGCGCAAGTGCCGCATCGCGTTCGACGCCGCCCTCGCCGAGACGTGGAACGCTCACGACTGGCTCGACTCATGGGGCGTCAAGGCGACAGACGCCGACGCCGCCACCCTTCCGCTCGAATGCGACAAGTGGCCGGAGAACGCGAAGTCCGCCCTCGCCTACGGCGTTGCCAAGGAGCTCGCCATCCCCCTCGCGGGGCGCATGGACGACCTCAAGACGTGGACGTCCCTGTGGCAAGACAAGCTCGAGAAGGCCAGGGTGTCCGCGCTCGAGGCGGAGCGCAAGTCCGTCGCCGACCCCATCCACGTCGACCTCCTCGCGCAGATGACGCCGCGCTTCTCGTCCGGCAACCTCCCCCGGTCCGTGAAGACCATCCTCGACCGCGCGGACGCGCTGAAGGACGAAGCCCGCACGGCGGTGCTGACGGCACAGGCGTGGAATTTCGCGAGGGCGGAGGAGCCGACGCCCGGCTGCCCCCTGCCCCACGGGGCCGGAGACTACCGCTTCGCGTCCTCCCTGCCGCCGTTCTGCGCCCGCCTGCTCGCCGTCTACTCGGACGACGGACGGATCGACGAGTGGAAGGTGATGGGTCGCACGGTCGTGGCAACGCGCCCGGTCCGGTCCGCCGCGTTCGTCCGCGACGACCGCAGGCCGGAGAAGTGGCCGCCGCTCGTCCGCCGGTGCTTCGTCCTCCGCCTCGCCGCGAGCGTCGCGCAGACGGAGATACCCGACCTCCAGCCCACGCTCGAGCAGAGATACGCCCAGGCGCTCTCCGACGCGAAGGTGACGGACGCCAGGGAGAACTTCGCGCCCTCCGAGATCGCCGGGCGCAACCACTACGTCGACGCGATGCAGGGGCGCGTCCGCCCGCCGGACGCCGCGCCGCGCCTCCCGCGCTTCTCGTTCGACGGCCTTGTATAGGGGAGGATCGCGGACATGGCACTCTGGAAGAACACGCAGCACTCGTTCGCGTCGGGACAGCTCGACGCCAACGTCATGGGGAGGCAGGACCTCGACAGGTACTACAGCGGGGCCACCCTGCTCCGCAACTTCCTCGTCAAGCGGCAGGGGTGCGTCTCCAAGCGCAGGGGCACCGACCTCTGCGCCGACCTCACGGGGCTGAACGGGAACGACGCTGACGGCAACCCCGTCGGCGAGGGCGCGATGCGCCTCATCCCGGTCTCGAACGACGAGGACGGACGCTACGTCGTCCTGTCGGGCGGAGCGGCCTACACCGCCAACCGCGACGGCGTCCTCCTCTCCGACGGCACACGCGTCCGATCCATCCCGGCGTACGCCGCCAAGGACTCGGACGGCAACCCCGTCACGAGCGTCGGCACGGACGACGAGTCCGACGACGACCTCCCGATCACCGTCGTCCACAGGCTCGCCGAGGGAGACTACGAGCAGACCAAGTTCTCGCAGGCCGACATCCAGTCCGCGCTCGACAAGGCCGTCGACGGCGACCGAATCGTCCTCCACGGCGACCTCATCTTCCTCGACGAGGAGAAGCCGGAGTTCCGGAGCGAGGCGTTCACGCCGTCCGACGGCGTAGCGTCCACCTTCGCATACTCCGGCAGCAAGTGGCAGATGACGCGCGGAGGGACGACCTACGCCGCCACCTCGGCGGGGCGGACGGTCTACGTCCCGCAGTTCAAGGTCGGGACGGTCACGGCGAAGCGCACGTGGACGTTCGCGGCGGACGGCGGGCACGCGAACCGATCCTACGCCGTCAAGCGGTATTCCGCCAACTACAGCTGGTGGGCGATCGAGGCGACCGACAAGGCGACCGCGGCCGGCGCGGAGGACGACCTCTCCGTGTCCTTCACGGTGGACGGCGCGGCCGTGACCGCGACACGCGCGGACGCCGAGTCCGCCTGGGCCTTCTCCGACGGCAACGCCTGGACGCTGTCCTACGCCGACGGGACGTGGACGGCGTCGCGCACGGTCGCGGCCGAGAGGCAGAGCGACGGCGCGAACGTCTCGTCCAACTACCTCGCCGGGACGGTGACCGCGACCGTGGACGGCGAGACGGTGGTCGCGACCTCCTCGTGGTCGTTCTCCGACGGCGGCGAATGGACCCTGCGCCTCTCCACGTGGCTCTACTTCGACAACGCGAAGTACGTCTCGCAGATGGCGACGTCCTACTGGGGCGTGGACGAGTTCACCTTCGACGCCGTGGTGTCCGCCACGCGCGCCGCCAAGCAGGTCGAGTTCGACCTCAACGGCTACGACGTCCGCTTCGTCGGAAGAGGCAACTTCCTCGCGCAGACCCCGAACGTCGGCGTGGCGTTCAAGTCATCCCGCCGCGGCGCCCGCGTCCTCGTCGCCTCGAACTCCAACTGCGCGGCGGTCCGATTCGAGCTGCGCAGCCCCGGCTCGTCGCGCCTCGGAGAGATTTCCTTCGCCGGAGACATCGAGTGGCGCATGGACGGCGGCACCGCGAACGTGCTCATAGAGATCGAATACGCGAAGTCGGTCGTCTTCGGCGGCGGCACGTTCGTGGACACCAGCGAGAACCCAGACTGCAGAGGCTCGACGATAGAAGTCTTTTACTGCGGCTCCGTCACGTTCGGCGGCGGCACGTTCGACGGCGGGCTCGAGACCGGCATCCTCACGCTGCTGAACGTGACCAAAACCCCCGCGACGGTCAACGGCGGCACGTTCCGCCTCCGCCGCCCCGTGAACAAGAACAGCACCTGTCTGCTCACGACAAACACGACCTGGACGATCAACGGCGGACGGTTCGACTGCCTCGGGGACGCGTTCGCCGGCACGACCCGCATCGGCGCGAGGGGGGAGATCTTCTTCGAGACATTCGTCACGCTCGTGCGCGGCGAGTTCTCGTTCACGGAGATGACGAGCTGGTCGGGGAACGTCCGCCCGATAGCCGACTACGCGCACGACGGATCGGTCGCCAACGGCGAGACGCACGACGGCTACTGCGGCGTCAAGGTCGAGGGCGAGGTCGACTACCGCTGGACCGGCTCGGCGACGGAACACGCCCCCTACCGCGTGACCGTCCCCTACGCGGACGCCGACCTCCACGCCCTCTGCGCGAGGCAGTGCGGCGACACGGTGTTCGTCGTCCACCCCTCCTACCCCCCGGCGAAGTTCTGGTTCGACGAATACGGCGACCTCCACTGGGAGGAGCTCGCCTTCGACAACACGGACGTCTACCCGCCGGTCATAGACTCCGCCGTCATGCAGGGGCAGGACCCGGCCGCCACCGAACGCCCCGAAGACAAGCCCGACTGGCTGACCGACGCGCAGACGGCGCAGCTCGACACCTTCTACGACGACCGGGAGAACGAGGGCACGATGACCGACGCCGGCTTCAGCGGCAACGGCGCGACCGGCTCGGACGGCACGTCCAACTCCGCCTGCACCTACACGGCCACGGTCGTGGTCAAGGACGCGGCGAGCGGCAAGAAGACCACCCACACCTACGCGCTCTCGTTCACCAAGACCGTCACCAAGGAGGTCACCACCTCCTACACCGACGGCCAGGCGACCGGCACGACCGAGAAGAAGATCACCACGACCGGCTCGGCGGAGAACGACGCGAGCGCGGCGGTCGTGGTCGTCCCCCGCACGGTGCGCTACGTCGCGACCTACGTCAAGGACGGCAGGGAGTCCCTTCCGTCCGAGCCGGTCGAGATCGACTACGAGATGCCGTGGGCGAACAACGCCGTCGTGAACCTGACCGTCTCGAAGGGGCGCAACGACGTCGAGCCGGACTACTACAACCTCTACAAGGACAGCGGCGGCGGATACGGCCTCGTCGGCACGACGAGCGCAGACGCCTACTCCGGCGGCTATTCCGCCTCCATCGACCGCTACGCGACCTACGCGCCGGAAACCAGCGAGACGGACGGCGTGTCGCTCGTGAGCGTCGCCGACTACGGCGCGGCCAGGGGCTGGACGGCGACGGCGTTCGCCCGCCGCCTCGCCTCCGCCCCGCTCGACTACCCCTCCTCGACCGCCGGTGACGTCGGCGTGGTCGTCCCGCAGTCCCGCAAGGACGTCGGCCTCGACCTCCCGAAGGACGCGAAGTTCGTCGAGCTCGCCCTTGACGCCCGCGTCGTGGACGGCGTGACCGGCAACACGATGCTCGTCGTCTCCCAGTGCGCCGTGAAGGTCCACGTCGCCTTCACCATCAGCTACGGCGGCGCAGACCTCGCCGGCACGGCGACCGCGACCTACTACCCCGACACGACCACCATCCACAACGCCTACGCCGCGTCGGTCGGCGTCCCGAAGCTGATGTGCGCCCTCGGCACGAAGACCTACGCGCTGAAGAGCGGCGAGAAGGTCTGCGCGGTCTCCGTCGGGTCGGGCGACCAGTCGCGGGCGCTCGCGCAGTGCGTCCGCTCGGTCGTCCTCCCCAACCCGCTCGCCGGCGTGGACGGCGTCAAGGTGACGCGCGTCTGGGCGACCTTCGACTACCTCTACGGATGGAGCCGGTGGGACGACTACCGCTACCAGGGCGCGGTCCACGCCATGCGGTGCTACGGCAAGTCGCCGCGCTCCGTCGGCAACCAGACGTGGACGACCACGTGGAACGGATTCACCCGGTCGAAGAACAGCGGCGTCTACGTCGTGAGGAAGGTCGAGACGGTCCCCGACCCGGTGTGGGGAGGGACGAAGACCGTGGAGGACTCGACGTTCTACGGCATCAAGGGCGCGACCGGCGAATCCGTCGTCGGGGGGACGTTCCAGGACGACTACGTGACCCCGGACATGACCGTCACGCCGCCCGTCGAGCCGTCCGAGGCGCATTTCGCCGCCGACGGCGACTACCCGCGCGCGGTCGGCATCCACGACCAGCGGCTCGTCCTCGCGTCCACGCGCTCGTCGCCGTCCACGGTGTGGTTCAGCCGCACCGCCGACCTCTACTCGTTCGAGCCGCACGAGTCGGTGCGCGAGGACGACGCCATGGAGCTGACCCTCGCCGCAACCGAGTTCCCGAACATCAACCACCTCGTCGACGGCAGGGAGCTGCTGCTGCTCTGCGACGGCGGCGAGTGGACGGTCAGCCCGGTCAGCGGCAACGCGCTCACCTACAAGACCGCGCAGATGAAGATGCAGTCTTCCGTCGGCAGCGACCCCCGCCTCCAGCCACTGCAGGTCGCGGGGGAGGTGCTGTTCGGCGAGCGCGGCGGGACCGCCCTTCGCGCGATGCAGTACGCCTACGGCTCGGACTCCTACCAGTCCGTCGACCTCACGCTCGCCGCGCAGAGCCTGTTCCTCTCCAGCCGAATCGTCTCGCTGTGCTACAAGCAGCGCCCCGACAGCGCCGTCCTGTGCGTCCTCTCGGACGGGCGCGTCGCCGCCCTCGTCTACGACAAGGAGAACGAGGTCGTCGCGTGGAGCGTCCACGACTTCGGCGGGGGGTGGCTCGCCCGGCAGGCCGTCACGCCGAAGTGCGTGTCGAACGGCACGACCGAGACGATGCTCCTCGTCCAGCGCGGCGGCGCGTGGCAGATGTGGCGGACGAGGGACGACGTGGCGTCGACGGACGCCGCGAGCCAGGTCGTGCTCGACGCCCTGCACGTCGAGGACTACCCGGACCCCGCCGACGGCGAGACTGCCGTCCCACTCGGCGACGGCACCTACGCGCACGGGCTGCCAGTGGTCTCGGAGCTGGTGACCGTCCGCCCGGAGGCGCGGCAGGGCGACACCCTGCAGATGGAGCTCAAGAACGCCACCGAGTGCGAGGTGCGCGTCGCGAACGCCTCCACCTTCGAGATGAAGCCGTACGCCGCGAAGGACGGATGGCGCGAGACGCGCCTCGAGCCGGAGCGCGACGGGGCCGCGGTCGCGCTGAAGGACGCAGACGCGAAGCGGATAATGACCGGCGTGAACACGCGGGACGGGCGCATCCACCTCCGCCACTCCGCGCCGTGGCCGATCACCGTCCTGTCGGTCAGCACGACCTACCAGGTGGAGTACGAGAACGGAGGCAGGCAATGACCGAGGCGACGTTCCCAAGGGGAGTGACGCTCGAGCCCGCGACGCAGGGCGACCTCGACCGCGTGGCGGAGGAGTTCCGCGACGGCGACCGGCGGACGATAGATGCCGGAGGGGGCCGGACAGACCGCGTCGAGGACTTCGAGCGGTGCTGGGTCGTCCGCGCGGCGGACGGCGCGGCGCTCGGCTATCTCGGCGTGATGGCCATGCCCGACAGCTCGTTCATGAGCCGCGAGAGGGGCGTCTGCTTCATGTCCGCCCGCGCCGTGGACTCGCACCGCCTCGCCTTCGTCGCCGCGTCCAGGCCGGTCTTGCGCTACGCCGCGTCGCAATGCCCGCCGTGGGCGGACACCTTCCGCTCGTGGCCGCTGGAGTCGTACGCGGCCTCGGTGCGGTGGCAGAAGCGCGTCCTCGGCTTCCGCGAGGTCGGGCGCGTCCCCCTCGGCGACGACGCGTACATCCATCTCGAAACCACCAGAAAGGAGCTCTTCCGATGACAGGACTTACACTCGGCCTCATGGCCGCCGCGACCGGATACGAGATGTATTCGAGCTACCAGCAGGGCAAGGAGAACGCCGCCAACATCAAGGCGCAGAGCCAGATGCAGGCCAACGAGATCCAGCGCCAGGCGGAACAGGCCGCCGCCGCGCAGCAGGCCGCCGCCGCCGAGCAAGACCGCCGGTCGTCGCAGTCGCTCCTCGAGGCCGGCAACCAGAAGTTCAAGGCCGACGAGGAGATGCGGCAGGGCGAGATAGCCCAGGAGCGCGCCAACCTCGAGCAGCTCAAGGGCGAGCGCGAGGCGAACAAGAGGTCGCGGATGCTCGCCCAGGAGATCGGCTCGCAGTACGCCAACTTCGCCGCCAACGGCATCGCCGTGGACGCCTCCCCGACCGACACCGTCGGCGCGGTCATCAAGTCCACGGCCGCGGAGGGGCAGGCGGACATCTCCACCATCCTCGAGAACGCCGCGCTCAACCAGTGGACCTACGAGGAGCAGAAGCGCTCGATGCAGAGGAGCGCCATCGGGTCCCTCATGGGCGCGAACAACGCGACGCTCCGGGCGCAGAACGAGGCGGACGCGGGCGCGGACTACCGCAAGGCCGCCGCGCAGACCCTCGCCAACGGACGCCAGGCCGCGCAGGAGACGCTCGCCTACGGCGAGAGCGCGGCGAGATCCGCCCGCAAGGCCGGAAACCGCGCCATGTGGGGCTCGCTGCTGGGCGGCGCGGCCTCGATGGCCGGCTACGCGGACAACAAGTGGGGGAAGAAGTAGCCATGGGCGTCATCAGCATCACGCAGAGGAAGGAGACGCTCGGCAACATCGGGTCAACCCCGATGGCGCACGGCGTCACGGACACCGACGCAGGGAGCGCGAGGAGCGGGGCGTACGCCAGGACGTTCTCGCCGCACTACTACGCGAAGCGCGAATGGCAGGGAGGCGACGGCGTCTCCTCCGGCCTCTTCGCGCTGGGCAGGGTCGCCGCCGGCATCTCGGTCCGCGAGGACGAGCGCGAGAGCGACGAGCTCACGCGCAAGGTCATCGACCAGCTCGACCGCATCGACCGCGACGACCGCCAGTTCACACCCGACGAGATCCACAAGGACTCGGAGTTCCGCTATCTGCTCGGCGACGCCGACGCGGACGGAAACTACGCCAACGCGCAGCGGCGCGGCCTGCGCCTCCGCACCGGCGCGGGGACGCGGCGGCTCGTCCAGGAAACCGACGAGACGTTCGCCGACGTGTTCACCAAGGTGGCGGAGGAGCTGGGGTCGTCCGACAAGGCCAAGACCATGGCCCGCGAGCGGCTGTTCAACTACCAGCAGGGTCGCGTCAAGTACGCCTTCGACGCGCAGGCCAAGGAATACCGGCGCATGGAGAAGCAGGGCGCGAGCGACCAGCTCTCGGCGTTCACCTCCGCCTACCTCTCCGGCAACTCCGACGTGCTCGGCGACGTCTTCGAGGCGCGGGACAAGCTCGGCATCCTCGAGGGCAAGACCGAGGAGCAGAGGAGGGTCGACAGGCAGACGCTCGCGCAGGACATCGCCGAGTCCGTGTTCTCCCAGCGGGAGGCCGAGACTTCCGGCAACCCGGACCCGGAGGCGGTCGAGGCGACGTGGAAGGAATGGCGAGCCGCGCTCGTCTCCGAGGAAGGCGAGAGGCCGGACGACCCGCTTCTCGGCGTCGCCATGGACAACGGCGTGGACAAGGCGGCCGCGAAGCGCGTCCTCGCGGCGTTCGACAGATGCCGCAACCGCGCCGTCTCCGCGTCGCAGGTCCTCAAGAGCCAGAACCAGCGCAAGGTACAGGACGACCTCGTGATGAGGGAGCAGGCCCTCTTCAAGGAGCCGCCGCCGGAGGACGAGGACGGCATCGTCGGCGGCATGACCTCCAAGGCGATGTCCTACGCCAAGTTCGCCGACGAGGCGGAGGCGGCGGGGCTCGGGCGCGTCGCCCTCTCCTACCGCCACACCGCCGACGCGCTCCGCGAGGGCGCGAAGGACTACAGGAAGACGGCGGCGCGCGAGCGGCAGGCCGAGAACGCCGCCCTGCAGAAGACCGTCTACGAGACGACCGCCGCCGACTTCGACCTCGGCGGCTACTACCGCGACGACGGCAGGGGCGGCATCGAATGGGTCGAGGAGAACGCGTGGGAGCGACAAGAACGCGCCGCAGCCCTCTACAAGGGCGGCAAGGTCAACTACGTGCAGTTCACCGCCCTCATGGCCAAGACCCGCCCGGAGGTGGACGACGCCTTCAAGGCCGTCCGCAACCACGTCCTCGACAGCATCAAGAGGCTCGTCCCGAACGCGATCAAGTACAACTCGCGCTCGCAGGTCTTCGAGGTCAGCCCCACGGCGAAGGTGCGCGGCTCGACCAAGACCCAGCAGAAGTGGGAGACGACGGACGGACGGCAGGCCGCCACCTACGCGGAGCTGGTCCAGGCGATGAACCTCGCCATGCAATGGGGCAGGAACGGAAAGAAGAGCGTCGCCGAGATCTGCGACTACTTCGACAAGATGGCGTCGGGGTCCAGACGTGCGCATCTTCAGGCCACGGTGCAGGAGAACCTCGACTTTGAAAAGAAGACGATTGAAGAGTACAGGAGGCGCTGAACATGAACGAAGAAAGCGATGTCGCCGACATGACCGGCACCCACAACATCGGATCGCAGAGCCTCGCCCTGCTTAACGCGCCGGAGCAAGAGACGGAGCAGCAGAGGCTCGACAGGGAATACGACAGGACGTTCGGCGCACAGGTCGCCCGGACCGAGAGAATCGCGAAAGCGAGGGACGAGTTTGCGCGGCAGACCGCCCTCGACCGGGAGCTCGACGAGTTCGCCCGCTCAAAGGACTTCGACGAGAGCGACAGGACGTTCGACTACCTCGACGGCTGGGTCGAGCGGCGCTTCGGATTCCGTCCGCTCAAGGGCGACTATCTCAACACCGAGCAGCTTGACGAAGTGAAGACGGTCCCGTTCAAGAACTGCCAACGATACCTCAACACGCTCATGCTCATCAAGCGATACGGCTACGAGCCGATCGCGTCAGAGAAGTACGTCGCCGTTTCCAAGGCGGAGGCGAGCGGCGACTTCCGCGCCCTCGCCAAGGCGCTCGGCGTCCCGACGGTGGCCACCGCCCCCGACCCCGGCGCGAGCCCATCGGCGGGGATGGGATTCCAGTTCCAAACGGTCGAGCGGACGGACGACGAGATGCGCGAGGAGGTCTCCGCCGCGCTCGCCAAGGTCAAGGGCGAGAACTTCCTCGCCACGCTCGCCGTCATCGGCTACGACTTCGACAAGGACGACAAGGCCCTCTTGCGCGCCTCGATGACCAAGGGCGACGGGATGCCGCCCGAGTGGGAGCCGCACCTCGCCAAGGTGCTGAAGGAAACCCCGGAGAAGGGTGCGCGGCTCCTCGCCATGATCGACCGCACCCGCAGGGTCGAGAGCCACTGGGTCTACGACAACATCTGGCGTCCGCTCTGGACAGAGGGGATTTGGCGCTCCGCGAAGAACCAGGCCGCCGCCATCACCGACGCCGCCACCGGCCACATCAACGCCTCCGCGTTCCACGAGCACGTCAGCAACTCGACCGACAGCGCGAAATACTACTGGAACGACGCGGAGCGGGCGGAATACAGGAGGCTCACCGAGAACGCCGCCGCGTCGGCCACCGTCCTCCGCCGCGAGTCGTCCGTCAACGAGGCGACGCCGGAGGAGGCGAAGGAGCGCGTCGACTGGATGTGCGCCCGCCGCCTCGCGAGGGAGGCCCTGCCGAGGGCGGAGCAGCTCCGCCGCCGCCGCGAGCAGCTCCTCATCGAGGACGCGCTCGGCTACAAGCAGACCGCCGAGTACGGCTACGTCAGCCGGGCGTTCGCGGGCGCGTTCTCGTCCGTCGGCTACATGGCCACCGCGTCCGTCGGCATGGGCGCGGGCTTCGCGCTCAACACCCTCGCGCAGTTCCAGCAGATCCGCGACGACCTCCTCCGCGACGGCTACGACCCCGACGACGCGCTCGCCGCCCAGGCCATCTCCGCAATCGCGTGGTCGCTCGTCGAGAAGGCCGAGTTCGCCACCGCGCTCGGCAGGCCGCTCACGGGGCTGCAGAAGAAGGTGCTCGCCGCCCGCATCGCCCGCGCCGCATTCGGGAAGGGCAAGGCGTCGCTCATCGGCAAGGCCGTCCGCGCCGGCTCCTGGGAGCTCGCCGTCACGACCGTCGCCGAGTCGGTCGCGGAGGGGGCGCAGGGCGGCATCGAGGGCTTCACGTCCTCCGCCCTGCGCGACAGGGGGTTCGTGCAGTCTCTCGCCGACGGCATGACCCAGGCCGCAGGGGACTTCGTGGACAGCCTCGGCTCGATGGCGATCATCGGCGGCGCGGGCATGGGCGTGAAGATGGCGCGGTCCAGCCGCGACGCGGCGAGCTTCGAGTCCCTCTCGGACTTCGCCGCCAAGCGCGTCCGCGCCGTCAACGCCATGCAGGGGCGGCTCGCCGACGCGGCGGAGCTCGCGCCAAAGCCGGAGGAGGCGAAGCGCGCGCTCGCCGAGGTTCGCGCCACCCTCGCGAGGCACGGCGGCGACATCGCCTCCGCCCTCGACGAGCTGCGCGACCGCCACGGGCTCAACGAGAGCGCCCTGCGCGACATCGGCGACTACCTCGACCTCCAGTCCGCCCTCCAGGGGGTCGCCCGCTCCTACGCGGGCACGGACGCCGCGACGGCGGAGTTCCTCGCCGACTTCGCCGACGGCTTCGAGGGCGGCCGCTTCGCGGTCGGTGCTCCCGGTTCGCGGCTCGACGCCCAGCGGCTCTACGACGTCCTCCTCCCCGGCACGAGGGTCGAGGAGGTGGAGATCCCCGACATGAACGCGCCGGAGCCGGCCCCGGTCTCCGCCGAGCCGACGGCGGAGCAGTCCGCCGCGCAAGAGGCGGTCGATGCCGCAGAGGCGAAGGTCGCCGCCGCCACGGTCGGCTCGGCGCGGAGAGGCGCGGAACGCGAGCTCCGCAAGGCGAGGCGGCGGCTCGAAAGGGCGAACGCCGCCGCGCCCGCGCCCCAGCCCGGCAAGCGCCCGACCGTCAAGGCCGAGCGCGTCACCCTGCCGTCCGGCGAGAGCTACGTCCTCGTCCGCGACGACACCGCCCCCGACATCCACTCCCTCGCCTACGGGCAGTCCGTCGCACAGGCCATGCAGGGCATGGTCGGCGCGGACAGGGGGGGCGGCGCGAAGGTAGCGGACGGACGCTCCATGGGCGTCGAGGAGTTCAAGGCCCTGCCGACGGACGCGAAGATGGCGGTCGCCGTCACGCCGGAGCAGTATCTCGCGATGACCCCGGAGGAGCGGCAGCGCTACGTCGAGCGCGAATACGGACTCTACGAGGGCGGCCGCCTCCGCGTCCTCGACGACAAGGGCAGGGAAGTCCTCGGGGCGGACGCCGTGGTCTCGATCAAGCGCGGCTACCGCCGCTTCACGCGCACGGGCGGCAACTGGGAGCTCGCGCACGAGCACGGCCACTTCATCGCACAGGTCGTCGCCAAGGGCATGACCGAGGAGCAGGTCGCGACGATGCGCCGCCTCTTCGGCGACCCCACCTCCGCCGACGAGCGGTGGAACGAGGAGAACGCCAACGACCAGTTCGCCGAGTGGCTGCGCGGAAAATACGACTTCAGGGCGTCGACCCGCGCCGAGCGCCGCGCCAAGATGAACTGGTTCCAGAGGGCCCTCGACACGGTGAAGCACATCTTCGCCCTGTCGGGGGAGCGTCCGCCGGTCGCCCCCGTGGAGCGCACGATGCGCGAACAGGCGGCGGAGGCGGCGTTCAACGCCCTGCGAAACGGCGACTTCAGCGGCCTCGACCAATTCGCCGGCATCGAGTTCGGGGAGGACAAGGCGAAGCCAAGGGACGCGGCGGACGGCGCGGCGGAGGCGAAGCCGACCGCCGAGGCGAGGAAGCCGGCGGAAGCCGCGCAGACGCAAGCCAAGCCGACCGCCGCCGCGCCAAAGGCGACGCAGACGGCGCAGAAGCCCTCCGCGAAGCCCAAGGCGGACAACGCGCCGCAGGGGACGCAGGGCGCGTCCGCCGCGTTCCAGGCGGGCTTCGACGCGGCGATGGCGCAGATCGCCGCCGACCCCGGCAAGTTCGCCGCACAGCAGCCCCTGCGCACCGGCGGCAAGATGACCG
>CAVCXQ010000014.1:0-12728 GCA_963606275.1 uncultured Muribaculaceae bacterium
ATTACACCGGGCAGGCCGTGAAGCGCGCCCAGAAACTCGACGCCGGCCCGATGCTGAACCCGTTCTCGCCCGCCGCGCTCGATGCGCACCTCAAGCTTTTCGCGTCCCTTGACGCTCGGCGCGACGCCTTCCCGCGCGCGACGTTCCACGATTCGTTCGAATACTACGGCGCAGCCTGGTCGGACGAGCTCCCCGGCCTCTTCTTCAAGTATCGCGGCTATCGTCTCGAAGACCATTTCGCCGAGCTTGCCGGCGTCGGCGATCCGGAGACGGTCGCCCGCGTGAAGTGCGACTTCAGGGAGACGCTGAGCGACATCCTCGTGAAGGAGACGTTCCCGAAGTGGACGGCCTGGTGCCGCGCGCGCGGCATCGAGACCCACAACCAGGCGCACGGCGCCCCCGCGAACCTCCTCGAGTTCTACGCGCTGGCCGACACGCCGGAGACGGAGATGTTCGGACGGGGCGACCGCGACAGGTTCCGCAGCGGATTCGACGCGCGGTTCCGCGAGGGCGACCGCTCGATCCTGATGTCGAAGTTCGCGTCGTCCGCGGCGCATCTCGCCGGGAAGCGCTTCACGAGCGCCGAGGCGTTCACCTGGATGGGAGAGCATTTCTGCGAGACGCTCGAGGAGACCAAGGCGTTCGGCGACCTCCTGTTCCTCTCGGGCGTCAACCGCCTCTACTTCCACGCGACGGTTTACTCGCCCGACTCCGCGCCGTGGCCGGGCTGGTGCTTCTACGCGGCGAGCGAGCTCAATCCGCGCAATCCGATCTGGCGCGACATCCGTCCGCTCAACGACTACTTCACCCGCGTCCAGACGCTGACGGCGTCCGCGACGCCGGACAACGACGTGCTGCTCTACTGGCCGGTTCACGACCAGTGGACGAAGGCCGAGGGCTTCGCCGAGCTCCTCACGGTCCACTCCCGCTGGTTCGAGCCGCTTCCGTTCGGAAAGCTCGCGAAGCGCCTGGACGACGCCGGCTACCAGTTCGACTACACGTCCGACGCATTCCTCACGGACGAGATCGTCCGGCGCTACAAGGCGATCGTCGTCCCCGAGACGAAGTTCATGAAGGCCGCGACGCTCGCGCGCCTCGCCGAACTCGCGAAGACGATGCCGGTAATCTTCGAAAAGTCGCTGCCGGCAAGCGAGCCAGGACTCATGGGCCGTGCGCTCGCGAGGCCGTCGGGACTCGAGCCGGCGCCGGATGCGCTGGTCGCGCTCGCGAAGACGCCGGCGAGGCCGGTTGCGTTCGCGACGGCGGAGTCGGGCCTCGATGCCGTCCGCTACCGCTGGAACGGCGGCACGCTGCATTTCGTAGTCAATTCGACGATGGAGGAGAAGACGCTCTCGGCCGCCGGGCTCACGGTGATGGACCCGATGTCGGGCGAGGTCGCGACTCGCGAGACGGTCGTTCTCGCGCCGGCGCAGTCGATGTTTCTCTTTCAGGAACGGTCGCGCGGGAGCGCGACCCTCCCAGGTCCGTCCGTCGGAATGCGGTCGCGCGGGAGCGCAACCCTCCCGGGCCTGTCCGTCGGGCCCTGGTCGCTTGAATTCGTCCGAGACGTCTCCGGATGGACGCTGCCGGCGACGCGAACAGGCGACGTGCTGGGGGACTGGACGCGCTTCGGGACGCCGGAAGCCGAGTTTTCGGGCACGGCCGTCTATCGGACGACGTTCGCGGCGGATCGGACGGACGGCCTGACGCTCGATCTCGGCGAGGTCCGCCATTCGGCCCGCGTCATCGTGAACGGAAGGAACGTGGCGACGCTTTTCATGCATCCGTATCGCTGTGCGATTCCGTCCGAGGCGCTTGTCGCGGGGACGAACACGCTGGAAGTCGAGGTGACGAATCTCGGCGCCAACCGCATCCGGGCCTACGACCGGAAGGGAATCGACTGGAAGACGTTCGAGGACGCGAACCTCGCGTCGTATCGTGGACGCGGACTTCTCGACGCGTCGGCGTGGCCGGTGCTGCCGTCCGGACTGATCGGGCCTGTCTGTCTCGTCCGGTCCGGGAGCGACGGATTCGACGCTCCGTGGTTCGCCGACAAGTCCCCGGTCGACGAGACGAAGCTCGGGAGGCTCCGTCCGGTTTCAGAGTTCGGCGTCCGCCCCGACGTCCCGGAGCTCCAGACGGCCGCGCTTCAACGGGCGATCGACGCGATCGCCGCAGACGGCGGCGGCGTGCTCGTCCTCGGCCCCGGCGTCTGGAATTCGTCATCCTTGTTCTTCAGGCCGGGCGTGCACCTGAAGATCGAGAAGGGCGCTGTCCTGCGCGGGCCCGCGGACGGCGCGGCGACGCCGAGGGTCCCGACGCGGATGGAAGGGGAGTCGGTCGTCTACAACGCGGCGCTCGTGAACGCCGACCGATGCGACGGATTCACGCTTTACGGAGAGGGGACGATCGACGGGAACGGCGCGAATACCTGGGCGGCGTTCTGGGACGGACGCGCCGCGAACAGGAAGGCGAAGAAGCCGGAGTTCCGCAACATGACGCTGGATCGTCCGCGGAACGTCTACGTGTCCAATTCCCGCGACGTGCGCGTCTCGGGACTTCGGATCAAGGACTCCCATTTCTGGACGACGCACTTCTACCGGTGCGAGCGCGTGAAGATCGACCGCGTCCGCATTACGGCGCCCGGCCCGAAGGATCCCGTGAAGGCGCCGAGTTCGGACGCCATCGACCTTGACGTCGTCCGCGACGTCCATATTTGGGATTCCTATTTCGACGTCAACGACGACGGCATCGCGCTGAAGGGCGGCAAGGGTTTCGGCGCGGAGAAGAAGCCGGAGAACGGCCCGAACTCGATGATACTCGTCGAGAACTGCACGTTCGGCCCCGTGACGCACTCGGCGCTCACGTGCGGCTCCGAGGCCGTCGAGTGCCGGGACGTCGTCGTCCGCGACTGCACGCTCGACGGATGCGGGAACCTGCTGAACCTCAAGTCGCGTCCCGACACGCGGCAGGTCTACGACGGCATCCGGATCGAGCGCGTGGGCGGAAGCTGCCGGAACGCGCTCGTGATGAAGCCCTGGACGCAGTATTTCACGCTGCCCGAAGGCGAGAGCAAGCAGCGGACGGAAGCGCGCGGCATCGTGTTCCGCAACTGCTCGGTGAAGGGCCTGGTCGAGGTGAAGCTCGACGAGTCGTTCATGTCGCTCGACCAGCCGATCTTCGAGAACTGCCCGAACATCCTCACAGTGCCGACGCACCAAAATGCGGATAGGTGATTCCGCATTTTGGTGCGTCGGCCCTGTGAGGGGGGCGCGGCTCGTCCCGCCCGCCGTGCGGTTTTGGTATAATACGCGGCATGAAGACTTCACGTGAAACGCAGAGGACGCCGGAAAGGGCGACGGGCTGCGCGGGATCCTGACCATGGTGTCGTCCGTATACGTAGCCAAGAGCGTCTACGGCGGGGACGGCCTTGGCCGCCTCGGCGACGGCCGCGTCGTCTTCGTCCCCGGCGCCTGGGCCGGCGAGCAGGTCAAGGCCGAGATCGTCGAGGAGAAGAGGCACTTCGTCCGCGCCCGCCTCGTCGAGGTCGTCGAGCCGTCGCCGGAGCGCGTCGCCGCGCCAGGCCCGTCAGTGCCCGGCATGGTCTACGCCGGGTTGTCCTATGCCGGCGAGCGCGCGGCGAAGGACGCGCAGCTGCGCGAGTTCCTGGAGCGCGCGCGCATCGGCGTCGGCGAGTTCCGCGGCGCCGACGCGCCCGCGAGCCCGCTCAACTATCGCAACAAGGTCGTCTATCATTTCGAGAAGCGCAATGGCGCGTGGGCGATCGGCTACCGCGAGGAGCCGGGCCACGAGGTCGTCGACGTCGCCTACGACCCGCTGGCGCGTCCGGAGATCAACGCGAAGCTCCCCGAGGTCCGCCGCGCCGTCCTGGCGCTGCTGACGACGGGCCCGGAGGCCGTCCGCCGCGACACCGAGCGCAAGGGGCGCGTGACCGTGCGCTGGACGGCGAAGTCGGGCGTCCGCTGGTGGATCGGCGACGCGCCGGAAGGGCAGCCGATGAAGGAGACGGCGTGCGGACTTGACTTCGAGGTGCCGGCGGACGGGTTCTTCCAGGTGAACCCGGAGGTCGGCGACGAGCTGGCGAAGGCGGTGGCGGCGGCGTATCGCGCCGGCGCGGCGGATGCCCCGGAGGTCGTCGACCTCTACTGCGGCGTCGGCGTCCTCGGCCTCTGCTGCCGTCCGCCCAGGCTCTTCGGCATGGAGTCCGGCCGCCAGGCGGTGGCGGCGGCGAAGAAGAACGCGGCGGCGCAGGGCGCCGTGGACGCGACCTTCGCCGAGGGACGGGTCGGCCGCTCGCTGCGGCGCATCCCCGTCGGCGAGCGGACGACGGTCGTGGTGGACCCTCCGCGAGGCGGGCTGGAGCCGGGCGTGGCGGCGTGGCTGGCGCGGGGACAGGCCCCGCGGATGATCTACGTCAGCTGCGACCCCGCGACGTTGACCCGCGACCTCCGCGAGCTCGCCGGGGCGTTCGACGTCGAAAGCGTCCGCAGGTTCGAGATGTTCCCTCGCACGGCGAGGTTCGAGACGCTCGTCGTCCTCCGCCGCCGCAAGGCAGATGGGGCGGCAAAGTCCGCCGAGCCGGCGGCGTCCGCGGCGAAGTCGCTTGCGCTGGCGGCGCTGGCGGCGGCTGGCGTCGCCTTCGGGGCGTTCGCGGCGGAGCGCCAGGAGTATTCGCGATACGAGAGCATAGTGTCCCGCCAGATGTTCGGCCCGCTGCCGGACGGCTTCGACCCGTCGAAGCTTCCGAGCGAGGCGACGAAGACGTCGAAGAAGGCCACCGCGGAGCTGTCCAAGGAGCAGGAGAAGGTCAAGAGCGCGATACGCTTCTCGGTGATCAACATCACGCCGGACGGGCAGGTGGCGGTCGGCTTCACGGACAGTTCGAACTCGAAGAGTCCGAAGCACTACTACATGCGCGTCGGCGAGTCGCGCGGCGGATGGCAGGTCAAGGACGCCGACCCCGACGCGGCGACGATGACGATCGTGCGGCTGGAGGACTCGGTCGAGGTGTCGCTGTCCATTGGCGGGGACTCCGCGAAGGACGCCGCCGCGACGGCGAAGGTCGGCGCGGCGAACCAGGCGGACTCCGCCATGCCGCGGCAGTCGAAGCTGCTCGGCGGCGGACGCCGCCTTTCCAGACGTGAGCTGCAGGCGAACGCCACGAGGACGCAGGAGGAGATCGAGCAGATGCGGCGCGACCGCGAGGCGGAGCGCGAGGAGCGAGCGGCGCGCGAACGCGAGCGCGCCGCTGCTGATGCGCAGCAGCGGCAGGAGATGCTCCAGCAACTCAGCATCCTGAAGGACGAGCTGAAGGCCAACCGCGAGGCCGTGGCGGCCGCCGAGGCGGCGAAGAACGCGGAGAAGGAGGGAGAGGGCGATGCGAACGACGACGCTGAGTGAGTTCCAGGAGTCGATCCGCAGGACTGGCGGATACCGCACGGCGGACGACTGCCGCGCGCCGAGGCGCGCGAAGAACGGGTTCTGGACGACGCTGCGCTACACGTGGGGCACGCTCAAGGTGTTCCCGTGCTGCGCGATGACCGAGCCTTTCGGGCTGCTGAACACCGAGCGCTGGGCGGGCTACTGCTTCTCCGCCGTGACCACCGCCGAGCGTCTCGGGATGAACGTGATGGTCGAGGGCTTCCAGGACCGCATCGCGCACCATGGCCCTGTGCTCTACCTCTGCAACCACATGTCGATGACGGAGACGATCGTGCTGCCGCCGGCGCTGCTGTCGATCTCTCCGTTCAGCTACGTGGCGAAGGCGTCGCTGGCGCACCTTCCGCTGCTGACGAAGGCGGCGGAGCACATGCGGATGGTCCCGATCGGGCGCGTGTCGCCGCGCGAGGACCTGGTGAACATCATGCGCGTCGGCACGGAGCGCATCGGCGGCGGCGACAGCTTCCTCATCTTCCCGCAGGGCACGCGCTGCGAGGTGTTCAGCCGCAAGCAGTATTCGTCCATCGGGGCGAAGCTCGCCGAGCGCGCCGGGTGCCCGGTGGTGCCGATCGTCGTGGACACGCGGTGCCAGCCGACGCGAAAGACGGGGATGTTCCGCAAGCTGCTCAAGGACTTCGGCCCGGTGGACGCCGGCCTCGACATCCGCATCGCCGCAGGCCCGGTCATCGCCGGCGGTCGGGCGAAGGAGATGCACGAGGCGGCCTTCGACTGGATGGCGACGAAACTGGAGTCGTGGGGGCTGCCGACGGATCGCGAACGCTGAGAGAAAGGGAAGAAAGGGCGAGAATGGGCTTCTTCAAGGCATACGACATGCGCGGCACCTACGGGGTCGACTTCGACTGCGGCTACGTGCGGAGGATCGGCGCGGAGCTGGCGGGGCTCCTGGCGCGAAAGTCGGGCGTCCCCGCCGGACGCGCCCCGCGGATCCTCGTCGGGCGCGACTGCCGCGCCACCTCGCCGGCCGTGCGCGACGCGCTCGTCGCCGGGCTGGAGGAGGCGGGTGCCGAGGTCTCCGACCTCGGGCAGTGCACCACGCCGATGGTCTACTTCTTCACCGCCGAGGACGGCTACGACGGCTCGGTAATGGTTACCGCCTCGCACAATCCGCCCGGCGACAACGGGCTGAAGGTCTCGATGAAGACGTCGCTGCCGGTCGGCTACGCCGACGGACTCCGCGAGGTGGAGGAGCGCGTCGGGCCGTTCGAGGGAGGCGGGAGATGATCCGCGTCGCCATCATCGACGACCACGTGGTCGTGCGCGCCGGGCTCCGCTACTTGATCGAGGCGGAGAAGGACTTCGAGTTCGCCGGCGAGTTCGGCGGCGGCGTCGGCGCGGCCGGCTTCGTCCGCGACACGAAGCCCGACGTCACCCTCCTGGACGTGCGGATGCCAGACCGCGGCGGGATCGACGCGCTGAAGGACATCCTGGCGGCCGTGCCAGGGGCCCGCGTCGTCATGCTCACCACCTCCGACGTCGAGGAGGACGTCTTCCGCGCCGTAGAGGAGGGCGCCCTCGGCTATGTCATGAAGGAGTCGCCGATCGAGACCATCGCCGCCGCCGTCCGCTCCGCGATGGCGGGCGACGTGTTCATGACGGACGAGGTGCGGCGGATCTACGAGACGCGCAAGGGCGCGAAGGGCCTGTCCCCGCGCGAGACCGAGGTGCTCAAGCTCGTCGCGCAGGGCTGCGCCAACCGCGAGGTCGCCGAGAGGCTCGGCATCAGCGAGAACAGCGTCAAGATGCACATGAAGCGCGCCTTCTACAAGCTGGGGGCGACCGACAGGACGGAGGCAGTGTCCCTCGCCGCCAAGCGCGGGTTTTTGGTATAATTGCCACCTATGGCGCAGGAGCAGCTTTTCGCGGACGACTACAAGGTCAACCTGGACGTTTTCGAAGGTCCACTTGACCTGCTGCTGTATTTGATCCGCCGCGAGGAGCTCGACATCTACGACATCCCGATCGAGCGCATCACGGCGGAATACATGGCGTTCATCGAGGACGCCCGCCGGCTCGACCTGGACATCGCCGGCGAGTTCATCGTCATGGCCGCGACGCTCATGGTCATCAAGTCGCGGATGCTGCTGCCGGTCACGCGCCGCACCGCCGAGGACGACGGAGACGAGGAGTGGGTCGACCCGCGCCTCGACCTCGTCCGCCAGCTCGTCGAATACAAGAAGTTCAAGGACGCCGCGCTCCGGCTGGAGCGCCTCGAGGCCATGGAGTCCAACTCCTTCGGCTACGGCGGCGGACGCCCCAAGTTCGAGAAGACGACGGCGGACGCGAAGGGCGCGCTCGCGCACCTCGACCTCTACGACCTGCTCACCGCCTTCCAGGAGGTGGTTGCCAGGGCGAACGAGCTCCCGCACGAGGAGCTCAAGGGCGTCCGCTACTCCGTCCCCGACAAGATGGACTACGTCCTGGAGCGGACGCGCCGCGAGGGCAAGGTGTCCTTCGTCGACCTCTTCGACCCCGTGAACGCCGCGAAGGGCGAGATCATCGTCACCTTCCTCGCGCTGCTGGAGCTCCTCCGCCAGCACCGCGTCACCGTCTACCAGAACGCGGCGTTCCACGACATCACCATCATCCCGTCCGCCGAGGAGCCGGACGACAAGCCTCTGGAGAAGCCGGACGACTATGAGTGAAGACGTCAAGATCCCGTTGCCGCAGTCCCTGCAGGAGATCGTGGGAGGCCTGCTCTTCGCGAGCGAGACGCCGCTGACCGCGACGGAACTGCGCGACGCCATCCGCGCCGTGGACGCCGAGGAGGGCGAGAGCAAGGAGGTGATGGACGTCTACCGCACCTGCACTCCGAAGGAGGTCGCCGAGGCCCTGCGCGGACTCGAGAAGGCGCTCGAGGTGGCGGGATGCGGCTTCCGCCTCGTCTGCGCCGGCGGCGCGTACCGGCTGCAGTCGGTGCCGAGCTGCGGACGCTACGTGCGGGCGATGCTGAAGATGGACCGCCCCAGCCGCCTCGGCCGCGCCTCCCTCGAGACGCTGGCGATCGTCGCCTACCGCCAGCCGCTCACCAAGAGCGAGATCGAGTCCATCCGCGGCGTCGACGTCTCCGGCAACCTGCGCACCCTCGTCGACCTCCAGCTCGTCCGCCTCGTCGGCAAGTCGGAACTGCCCGGACACCCGTTCCTCTACGGCACCACTCCGCTGTTCCTCGAGCACTTCGGCCTCGCGTCGCTCCAGCAGCTCAACGAGCTCGACCCGACGCTCCAGCGCTCCAACCCGAAGACCAAGGCCGCCTCCTACCGGAAGAAAGACGAAACCCCGGCCCAGGAGACCGAAGCGACCGCCGACGCCGAGCCCGCTGACGCCGCCGTCGAAGTCTCTGACGCCGCTGAAGTCTCTCCCGTCCCTGAAGCAGCTGAAGTCCCTGAGGTCTCTGAAGTCGCTGTCGTCTCCGAGATCTCCGAGTCCTCCGGCGACTCCGACGACCTCCTCTCCGGCGAAGACGACGACCTTCTCTCCGGCGACGAAGAAGACGGCGAATCCGACGAAGAAGAAGAACTCGTCGACGACGAAGACGAAGAAGAACTCGACGATGAAGATGACGACGAAGACGACGAAGACGAAGAGGAGGATTCCGACGATGACGACGAAGAATAGGCTTTTCCTCCCGGCTGTTGCCGCGCTAGCGGTTGCGGTGCTCGCGGGGTGCGACGGCTCCGGACTTCAGGGGCGCTTCGGCAGCGAGCAGGAGGACTCCACCTACCGCTCGGCGCTGGCGGACTACCGGGCGGGGCGGCTGGACGCCGCGGCGGCCGGCTTCGCCAAGGCGATCAGGAAGAACCCCGCCAATGCCTCCGCGCGCTTCCAGTACGCCTGCCTGATGCAGGACTCGAAGAAGGACTGGCTGGAGGCGTTCTGCGCCTACCGTGAGTTCCTCGCGCAGCGCCCGGACAGCGACAAGGCGCGTATCGCGCGCGACCGGATGGCGGTCTGCGAGCGCGAGCTGGCGGCCGAGCTGGCGGCGAAGCACCGCCTCTCCGGCGGCGAGGCGTTCACCCGGGAGATCGCCGCGCTCCGCAGCGACCTGAAGGCGTCCGAGGAACGCGCCGCCGCGTCCGCGAAGGCGTTCGACGAGGAGCACGCGCGCTACCTGACGCTTGAGGGCGAGCACGAGCGGCTGCTGGCAGCCGTGAAGGGCATGGGCACGGAGGAGTCGACGACGCCGGCGCACGTCGACCTGAAGGACCTGCTGGACGAGGAGGGCGAGGATGTGTCGTCGCGTCCGTCGGCGTTCGCCGCCGCGAAGGCCTTGAAGGACGAGGAGGGCGACGAGACGTCCGGCCCGTCCATCCTGCCGGAGCAGACGGCCGCCGACCAGGAGCGCCGCGACGCGGCGAACGCGCAGAAGGCGGAGGCCGACCGCGCTGCCGCCGACCGCGCGAAGAGGGACGCCGAGACAGCGGCGAGGCGTCCGAAGACCTACGTCGTCCAGGAGGGCGACACGCTCTACAAGATCGCGCTGCGCTTCTACGGGCGCGTCGCCGCGTGGCGCCGGATCCGCGACGCCAACAAGGCGATAATCTCCACCGACGGACGCGTCAAGGCGGGACAGGAGATCGCGCTGCCATGAGCGTCCATCTCACGCCGATCGCCTCGCGGCACTCCTACACGCGCTCGCGGACGCCGTGGATCCTCGACGACTACCGCGGGGTCTACGGCAAGCTGATCCACTACATCTCCGGCGGCGGGATGCGCACCTTCGGGCGGACTGTCCGCCAGGAGGAGGCGCGCCTCCGCCACCGCCGGTTCATGTCCGTGGCGGCGTGCGTCGCCGCGCTCTGGCTTCTGTTCTACGTGTTCTGAAAGGGGGTTTCCGAAGATGGTGAGAAATGTCGCATTGGCCGCCGCGCTCCTGCCGGCGCTCGCGCTCGCGCAGGGCAAGGAGGGCTTCGTCGTCCAGCAGGCCTACGCCGAGATGCAGCGCGTCCAGGGGCAGGTCGGCGTCATCCAGTCGAACGTCAACGACCTGCAGTCGCGGGTGTCGTCGCTCGAGGCGAGCAGCGGGGACAAGGGGCTGCGCCGCGAGGTGGAGGCGCTGCGGGCGGAGGTCGCGTCGCTGCGCCGCCAGCTCGCGAGCCAGCGCGAGGAGATCGTCAGGGACCTGTCGTCGCGCATCGCGAAGATGCAGGCGTCCGCCCCGGCGCCGCGCCAGCAGGAGCCGGCGAGGCCGGCCGTGACGGGCCCTCACCGCGAATACGTCGTCGAGTCCGGCGACACGCTAACCGTCATCTCCCAGGCGGTCGGTGTGCCGGTCAAGAAGATCAAGGAAATGAACGGGATGAAGGACGACCGCCTCCGCGTCGGACAGAAGCTCGTCCTCCCCAAATAGGTCCGGGCGATGAAGAAGGGCGCAATCGCATTCTGCATGATGGCGGCGGCGGCCGCCGCGTTTGCGGAGACCAGCGAGATCCGCGTCGACCTGAAGCTCGACGCCACCGACTACGTCGCCGGCGAGCGCATCCGCTGCGTCGTGGACGTCGCGAACTCGTCGCCGGACGGCATAAGCGTCGGCTACGCCAGTTCGCCGGACAGGCTTTTCGTCGAGGTCCGGCGGGCGAGCAGCCAGGAGCAGCTCACGCGCCTCGGGGCGCGTCCGTTCGTCTCGGCGTTCCGCCTCGGCTCCGGCGAGGGGCTGAAGCTGGAGACGTTCCTTGGCGACCACTACGCTCTGTCCGAGCCGACCTCCTACCAGGCGCGTCCTGTGCTGGTGCACGGCGGCATCCGCTACGAGGGCGCGATCCGGGCGTTCAACGTCGTCAACGGGATCCGCGTGTCCGGCGCGATGCAGATGTTCGCGACGCGGCGCGGGCTGCAGCGCAACTTCTCGCTCGTCTACTGGTCGCGCAGCCGGTCGGAGCACCTCTTCCTGCGAGCGGAGGACTCCGGCAGCTCCGACCGCCGGTGGGAGACGCGCGACCTCGGCGCGATCCTCCGCATCGGGACGCCGACGATCAGCGTCCTGCCCGGCGGCGAGGTCGTCGTGCTCCACCGCCTCAACCAGGACATGTTCGTGAGGAGCGAGCTGTGGTCGCTGCCGGACGAGCTGGTGTTCCGCCGCCGCGAGACCGTCCGCGACCCGGAGACCGCCGGCACGGCGCGCGTCCGAGAGCTCTACAAGGAGGGCGGCGTCAAGCCCAAGGACAACCCCTGGTGGAAGTTCTGGTAGCGCGCGCCAAGTCCGCCGAAAATATGCTATAATCACTCTCATGTCGAAAGTCAAGCTGACCAAGACTGAGCTAAAGGCCCAGACCGACGCGCTGAAGCGGTTTCAGCGCTTCCTGCCGATGCTGCAGCTCAAGAAGCAGCAGCTCCAGGGCGAGATCGCCGGCATCACGGCGAAGGCGGAGAAGACGCGCGCCGCCGAGCGCGGCGTCCGCGAGGACCTCGACCGCTGGGTCGGGCTCTTCGCGACGGACCCCGGCCTCCTCGCCGGGCTCGTGAAGGTAAAGTCGGTGAAGACCGGCTCGGCGAACATCGCCGGCGTCGCCATCCCGACGTTCGAGTCGATCGAGACGGACGTCAAGGAGGTCGACCCGTGGGCGACGCCCGCGTGGGTGGACGGCGCGGTGGACGTGACCACGAAGATCCTCTCGCTCCAGTGCGAGCGCGCCATCTACGAGGAGCAGCGCCGCCTCGTCGCCGCCGAGCTCCAGCAGACCTCGCAGCGCGTCAACCTCTTCGAGAAGGTAAGGATCCCCGAGTGCAAGGAGGCGATCCGCGTCATCAAGATCGCCATCGGGGACGAGCAGACCGCCGCCGTCACGCGCGGCAAGATCGCGAAGGGGAGGGACAAGTCGTGATCGTCAGGATGAAGCACCTCGACCTCGTCTGCCTCGCGTCCGAGAAGGACGCGACGCTCGAGCGTCTGCGCGGCCTCGGGGCCGTGCATCTGGATCTGGCGTCCGCCGGCGGCGCGTCTGTCGCGGCGGCGGAAGGCGACCTCGCCGACGCCGAAAAGGCCGTCAGGCTGATCCAGAAGGCGCGGAAGGACATCAAGAAGGCGAGTTCGCAACACGCGGCGTCGGTAGGGCGCGATGACCCCATCGCGCCGAACACGGATCCCATTGCGCCGAACACGGATCCCATTGCGCCGAACACGGTAGGGCGCGGCGTCCCCGACGCGCCGAACACGGATCCCATTGCGCCGAACACGGTAGGGCGCGGCGTCCCCGACGCGCCGAACACGGATCCCATTGCGCCGAACACGGTAGGGCGCGGCGTCCCCGACG
>CAVCXQ010000015.1:0-12627 GCA_963606275.1 uncultured Muribaculaceae bacterium
TGACGATCCGCCTTTTGGGTGCTGGGCTTGATTTCGCGTTTTCGCAACTACACGGCAACCGGCCCGCGGATCTCTGACCCGTGGCGCCACCACCAGATGCTGCTGAACGCGCTGAACTTCATTTTCCTGTCTCGCCCTATCCTGGACGATTGGCGCGTAGTATATTCTTTTCGCCCTTGGGCTGTCAACCGTGTCTGGCGACGTGTGGGCGGAAGGACTCGATCGTCCGGGCGAGGCCGTCGCGAAGCGAAACCTTCGGCTCCCAGCCGAGCAGCTCCTTCGCCAGCGAGACGTCCGGCCGCCGCATCCTCGGGTCGTCGCCCGGGAGCGGACGGTGCACCACCTTCGACCGCGTCGGCGGCAGCCCCAGGCGGCGGTTGGACTCGTCGACGAGCTCGACCGTCAGATCCGCCAGCTCGAGCATCGTGAACTCGCCGGGGTTGCCGACGTTCAAGACCGGGGCGCCGAGGCCGTGGCGCGCGAAGAACGCGTCGACCTCGGCGCGAGGCTTCTCCATGTAGAGGCGCATGGCCTCGACGAGGTCGTCGCAATACTGGAAGCTCCTGGTCTGGAGTCCGTCGCCGTAGACCGTGATGTCCTCGCCGCGCAAGGCCTGCATGGCGAAGTTGGTGACGACGCGTCCGTCCTCCGGGTGCATCAGCGGCCCGTAGGTGTTGAAGATGCGCACCATGCGGACGTCGACGCCGTTCGCCCGCCGGCAGTCGGCGGCAATCGTCTCGGCGGCTCGCTTGCCCTCGTCGTAGCAGCTGCGGACGCCGATGGTGTTGACGTTGCCCCAGTATGACTCGGGCTGCGGGTGCACGAGCGGGTCGCCGTAGATCTCCGAGGTCGAGGCGTGCAGGACCTTCGCGCCGGTCTCGCGGGCGAGCGCGAGCGCGTTTCGCATTCCGCCGACGGACGTCCAGAAGGTCTTCGTCGGGTCGGCCTGGTAGTGCGGCGGCGACGCGGGGCAGGCGAGGTTGTAGATCTCGTCGTATTCGCCGCCATACGGCTCGGCGACGTCGTGGCGGACGAACTCGAAGCAGCCCGCCGCGCCGGCGTCCACCGCTGCCCGCGCCGTCCCCTCGACGTTCCGCTCCGAGCCGGTGGAGAGGTCGTCCATGCAGACGACGAAATATCCGTCCGCCAGCAGCCGGCGGCAGAGGTGAGAGCCCAGGAACCCGGCCCCGCCGGTGACCAGGGCCTTTTTCGGAGCGTCTGCGCTCACCGATCCTCCAGCTGCGCCCTGAGGGCCTTGACCTCGGCCTTGAGCTTCTCGACGATGCGCGGCAGGAGGAGGCGCGAGCCGAAGTCCTTCTTCGACTCTGCGGGGGCGCCGATCACGTATTTGACCGAGCCGTCGAGCGACTTGGAGACGCCGGCCTGCGGGCCGACCTGGACGCCGTCGGCGATCTTGATGTGACCGGAGACGCCGGCCTGCGCCCACACGAGGCAGCCTTTGCCGATCTGCGTCGACCCGGCGACGCCGGACTGCGCGATCAGCCCGGAGTAGCCGGCGATCTTGACGTTGTGGCCTACCTGCACGAGGTTGTCGATCTTCGTCTGCGGGCCGATGTAGGTGCGCCCGATGCGCGCGCGGTCGATGGTCGTGTTCGAGCCGACCTCCACGCCGTCGCCGAGCTCGACGATCCCGAGCTGCGGAATCTTCTCGATCTTGATCCCGGTCAGCCCGACGGACGTCGTGTAGCCGTATCCGTCCCCGCCGACGCGCACCCCGCAGTGCAGGATCACCTTCCTGCCGAGGACGCAGCCCTCGCGCACGGTCACCTGCGGATAGACGTGGCACCCTTCGCCGAGGCGGCAGCTCTCGCCGATGAACGACTGCGCCTCGATGACGCACCCGTCGCCGATCTCGGCGTTCCTCTCGATCACCGCGAGGGCGCCGACGTGGACGTTCTTGCCGAGACGCGCCGTCGGGTCGACGACGGCGGTCGGGTGGACGCCCGGCTCGCGCGCGGGCGGCGGCGGAGCGAGCATCGTCGCCGCCTTGATGCACGCCTCGTCCGGGCTCTTGACGACGATGACGGGGCACGGGGCTCCGTGCGCCCAGTCCTTGGTCAGGAGGACGGCGGACGCCTTGGTCGACTGGACGAGCGCGGCGTGCTTCGGGTCCTTGCAGAAGCTCAGGTCGCCCTTGCGGGCCTCCTCGAGTCCCGCGCAGGCAACGATCTCGACGTCGCGTCCGTCGAGGACGCCGCCGAGCGCCTTCGCCAGCTCACTTGCCAGCATCGCGCCCCTTCGCGTCCTTCGGGTCGACGCCCATCTCCCTGAGCATCGCGTCCGTGACGTCGTACTTGTCCTTCGCGAACGGCGCGGCGGTCCTGTCCAGCACGAAGTCGTAGCCCTCGCGCTCGGCGAACTTCGCGAGGCGCTTGCGCAGGTCGTCCGTGGTCGCCTTCAGGCAGCGGCTCTCGAGGTCCTGCAGGTCCTGCCGGCAGCGGGCGACCTCGGAGCGGTAGCGCTGCTCGATTGCGACGAGCTTCTGCTGGACGTCCATGAGCTGTTTCTCCAGGTCTGCCTTGGCCTTCGCCGCGAGCATCGGGTTGCGGAGCTGCTCGGCGACCTTGCGTCCCTCGTCCTGGAGCGTCTCGCCCTCGGACTTGATGGCCTCGACCTTCTTCTGGTAGTCCTTGTCGGTCGTGGCCAGGAGCTGGCGGTTGGACTCGTAGTTCGGGTGGTTGCGCACGAGCGTCATCAGGTCGACGGTGCCGATCCTGGCGTCCGCGTGGGCGGCGGCCGCCGCGGCCAGCGCGACGGCGAGCATGAGTTTCTTCATCTTTTCGCTTTCTCCTTGATTGATTCGCAGATTGATTGTTTCGCCGATTCTAGATTCTCTAAGATTTCAGATTTCAGATTTCAGATTAAGATTTCAGATCTCAGATTTCGAATCTCGTTTTTCGGATCATTGATTTCGAATTCGCTAATTCACAATTCTCTAATTCACTAATTCCCTAATTCGATTATTCGATTATTCGATTATTCGATTATTCTCTTATTCGATTATTCCCTAGAAGTCATACCCGACGGTGAACGAGAAGACCTCCTTCTCGGCGTGGTCGGGCTCCTTGATCGGCGCGGCGAAGTCGAGGCGGATCGGGAACATCGGGATGTCGAGGCGGAAGCCGCAGCCGACCGTCCAGGCGAAGGTGCTGGAGAAGTCGAGGTCGAAGACGTCCTCGCCGACGGAGCCGAGGTCGGAGAACACCGCGAAGCGGAGCATCTTGACGACCGGGACGGTGTATTCGAAGTTCATGCAGAAGAGCGTCTGGCCGCCCCACGGCGCGTATTCGTCGTCGCCGACGCGCCTCGCCAGCGGGGCGACGTTGCGGTATTCGATGCCGCGGATGGACTTCGGGCCGCCGAGGAACATGCGGTTGTAGATCGGCAGGTCGCCGGAGATCGCGTCGACGGTCTCGGCGCGGAGCCCCCACATGAAGACGTGGTCGACGTCGGCGTCCAGCAGCCGGCGCCAGACGTTGTAGTAGCCGCGGTGGTTCAGCCCGATGCGCCAGTACTGGTTGTCGCCGGCCGGCGCGACGTCGAGGAACACGCGGGTGCGGTAGCCCCTGGTCGGGATGCGCACGTTGTCGCGCGCGTCGCGCGACCAGGCGAAGTGGACGACCGGCTCTACCGCCTTGTCGAACTCGCGCTTCTCCTCCTGGAAGAGCTGCCCGGTGCGGCTGCCGAACGAGTAGGTCCCGTCCTCGACGTCGTCGAACTGGATGTATTCGCCGGACAGCCCGACGCTGAAGCGCCCGAACGGCTCCCAGGTCGGCCAGAACTTCACCGGGTAGGCGAGCGACGCCCCGGCGCCGGTGCGGATGAGGTCGTATTCGTCGTACCAGCGGAGACGCCGGTAGACGTCCACGGACAGCTCGAGGGTGCGCCCGAAGAGGTGCGGCTCGGCGAAGCCCAGCTCGGCGGACTGGTAGCGCGGGCCCCAGGCGACGTAGGCGCGTCCCTTCTGGCCGGCGCCGCGGAAGAGCTTGGACGGCGCGAAGAGGTCGAAGTTGTTCTGGTTGACCTCCGCCGAGACGTAGACCGAGTCCACCGACGACGCGCCGATGCCGACCATGAACGAGCCGGTGTTCTTCTCCGCCACTTCGTAGACGAGGTCGCGGTATTCCGAGCCGTCGGCCGCCGGGGCGCGGCCGGCCGGCTCCAGGAAGTAGCGGACGCGCTCGAAGTAGTCGAGGTTCTCGAGCCTCTTCTGCGAGCGCTCGGCGCGGTCGGCGAGCATCCTGTCGCCCGGCCCGAGCGCGATCTCGCGGCGAATGACCTTGTCCTTGGTGTAGTCGTTGCCGCGGATCTTGACCTCGTTGATGACGACGGGGACGCCCTCCCTCACCTTGAAGACGACGTCGACCACGGCCGGCGCGGCGGTCGGCAGCCGGCGGACCTCCACGCGGGAGTCGGCGAGCCCGGAGTCCCCGGAGCCGACGGCGACCTCCACGCGGTGCGCGGCGTCGTCGAGCGCCTTCTGCCCGGCGACGGACCCCGCCGCCGGCAGCGCGCTCTTCGCCGCCACCGCCTCGGCGGGATAGCGCGTCACCCCCTCGACGCGCGTAGAGCCGACGCGATACTGCACGCCCTCGGACACGTCGAACACGAGGCGGACGCGCCCCTCGCCGTCCGGCGCGCGCCGCGGCCCGGCCACCGACACGTCGAGGTAGCCGCGGTTGCGGTAGACCTCGGCGACCTTCTCGCGGCACTGCGCGAGCTGGTCTTCCGTCACCGGGTCCTCGGCGAACCACCCCATCACGTTCCACCACGGCAGGTCGCCGCACGCCTCGTGGAGCTCTGCGACGTCGAAGAACGCGTCGTCCATCGCCGCGCCCGGCCGCATCTTCGACCATAGCGACGGCTCGACCGCGTGCTCCGCGCCCTCGAACGCCCAGCCGGACACCTTCTGGCGCACCCCCTCGTCCACCGTCACCGTGACCGTCACGTCGTTGCCGGCGACGATCTCCGTCGAGACGCTCACCTTCGCGTCCGGGTAGTCCTTCTTCAGGTAGGCGCGGCGGATTCGCGCCTCGGCCGCCGCGAGGTCGGACTCCCCGTAGAGGTAGCCGTCCTTCAGCCCGGCCTCGTCGGAGATCTTGGACGCGCCGAGCGCGTCGTTGCCCTTGACCACGATCGGGGCGAGGTAGCGCATCTTGCGCTTGACGAAGTAGGTGACCTCCACGCCGCCGGCGACGCGGCGGGCGTCGGCGGAGATCTCCTCGAACTCGCCGGAGTCCTTGAGGGAGGTGACGTCGCGCGTCACCGTCACCGGGTCGTACGGCCTGCCGGCCTTGACCTGGCAGCGGCTGGCGACGAACGAGGCGTCGCCGCCGAAGCCGTCGAGGGCCTTTACTCTGACGTCCGTGACGTCTGCGGCGGAGGCGGCCGAGGCCGCCAAGAGCGCGAACAGCGCGAATCTGGCTTTCATAGGTTCGTGTATTCTACCAAAACGCGGCGAAGTCTGCTTGGCGTTAGCCCGCGTTAACTTTCGGCGCGCCGAAATACTGCGCCCGGCGCCCGTAGCCAGCAATCGCCGCGCCTCACGTCCCTGCCGCCCCTCATGCCCCTCGCGTCGCCCCCACGACGCGGGCGGCCGAGGACGTCCGCCCCTACCGTGCAACGCAATCACGGGCGGCAGCCCTACGGACGGTAGGGCGCGACGTCCCCGGCGCGCCGCAAGGACGACCGACAACCGACGACCGACAAAGGCACCAGGCACTAGGCACCCCGCACTAAGCACTAGGCACTAAGCACTAGGCACCCCGCACTAAGCACTAGGCACTAAGCACCAGGCACCAAGCACTAAAACACCCCCCTTGACAAGAAGCGGGGGGGGGGGGGGTATAATACGCTCTGAAAATTGAAACTGAGAAAGTCAGAAGGCAAAAAACACACAAAGGAAACCGGCAATGAAACTCAAATCCCTCGCCCTCGCCGCCTTCGCCGCGCTCGCAGCGGCCGTCGCCGGCGCCGCCACCTACCGCGTCGCCCCGGACGCCGCCGCCGACGGCGACGGCTCGTCCTGGTCCTCGCCAGCCACCCTCGCCAGCGCCCTCGCCAAGACGGCGGACGGCGACACGGTGCTGCTCAAGGCCGGGACATACGCGCTCTCCGCCACCGTCTCCGTCACCAAGGGCGTCGCCGTCGAGGGCGGCTACGCCGGCACGGACGACACGGCCCTCGCCGACGAGCCGCTCTCCGTCCTCGACGCCGAAGGCACAACCTTCACCTCGGTGGTCGACGTCTCCGCCGGCACCTCCGGCCAGACGACCGCCCTCCGCCGCCTGGTGATAAAGAACGGCTACGCCTGCGGCGTCAACAAGACCGGCAACGCCGACCTGCTCGTCGAAAGCTGCCTGATCGCCACCAACGGACTCGCCTCCGGCTCGAAGCCCTTCGCCGCCAAGGGCTGCTACGTGAACGCGAGCGGCGCGACCGTCACCTTCCGCGACACCGTCTTCCGCGCCAACCGCCAGGAGGAGAACGTCAAAAACGGCAGCATCTACCCCGCGCTCAGCGTGAACGCCGCCAAGGCGCTGGTCGTCGAGGACTGCGGCTTCTTCGGCAACTGCATCAAGGCGACGACGCCGGCTGGAACTGGAGAGTCCTCCTACTATCCGCTCGGCGACGAATTCGTCAAAGGTTCGGCGATTTTCACCAAGGCGAAGGCGACGATCTCCCGCTGCCGCTTCTCCGGCAACAGCGGCAATGTCCGAGGCAGCTCCGAAGCCGGCGGCACGGTCTGGTTCGACAGCGGCTCTTCCGGCAGCGTGGTCTCCGGCTGCCTCTTCGCCGGCAACTACGACCGCGCGGCGTGGTACAACGACGCCCAGCGCGGCGGCGCGATCGTCATGAACATGGGCGACCCCGCGCACACGCTGGAAGTCTACGGCAGCACCATCGCCTACAACCTGGCGGACGGCACGCAGTGCCCCGCCGGCATCACCGCGATCAAGGGCTCGCTCGTCGTCGACGGCTGCGTCTTCGCCGGCAACATGGTCAACCCATACACGGTCGTCAACGCCCGCGACATCGTCGTCCGCCCCAACGCCGGCGTAACCGTCCGCAACTCCGTCTTCGAAAGCCGCGACGGCGCGTTCTACGTCGAGGAGCCGGCGAAAGGCGGCGGACTCGTCCTGGAGAGCACCGTCGCGTTCGGCGACCCCCTGCTCGTCACCCGCCCGGAGACGATCACCGGCCTGCTCGTCCCGAACAACCGCAACAACACCAACCAGAGATTCATCACCTTCGGCACCGACGACTCGGTCTACGAGGCGCTTGAGGCCATCGACGCCCACGTGATGTCCGTCACCGGCTACGTCACCAACGAGGACAAGTCGACCTGGCTGACGGCGGACGCCCACTCGCCGGCGATCGACCTCGCCGGCGCGGACTTCGAGGTCGGCGACGAGACCGCCCCGAACGGCGGTCGCCGCAACGCCGGCTTCTACGGCGGAACCGCCGAGGCCTCGCGCTCCGCCCTCAACGCCCTCGCCATGGAAGAGTCCGCCGTCGCCGTCACGATCGACGACGATTTCCACCCGACCGTGACTGCGGCGATCTCCGGCGACGCCACGTTCAACGCCGTCCTCGACCTCGAGATCTTCACCGCCGACCCGCGCACGGACGCGACGGCGGAGCCGTCCGAAAGCGAGACGTTCGCCGGACTCCGCGCCGGCGACTCGCGGACGCTCTCAGGCGTCCGCGTCTACCTCCCCGGGACGACGCTCTACGCTCGTGCGACGGCGACGGTGCCGGGGCTTGCCTCGGTCGTGGTCGTCAAGGAGGTCGCGGTCTCCGGCGCCGCCCCGGCGTTCGCCGGCCACGGCGGCGACTCGTCCAGCGTCGTCCACGTGCGCGGCGGCGCGGCGAACAAGCGCGACGGCACCAGCTGGCTCGACGCCTGCGCCACCCTGGAGGAGGCGCTCGCCATCGCGGCGGCGGACGCGACCAAGACCGAGATCTGGATCATGGGCACCGCCGTCTCGACCAAGCAGGTCACGACCGCCTTCGCCCCGGCGGCGGAGACGCTCACCGTGCGCGGCGGCTTCACCGGCGCCGAGGACTCGGCGGACGCCCGCCCGGCGGAGGGGCTCTCCTACGTCGACGGACAGCACCTCTACAACCCCTGCATCCTCGCCAACGCGAAAGGACACGACGTCGTCTTCGAGCGCGTCGCGTTCATGAACGCAGTCATGAACGGCATCGTCAAGACCGGCGGCGGCAACCTCACCGTCACGGGCTGCCACTTCCTGACCAACGGCCTCGCCTCGTACAGCCCATACTCCTGGACAGGCAAGGAGATCCCCGGCCGCGGCATCCGCGTCACCGGCGCCGGTGGCGCGAAGATTGTCGTCAAGGACTGCGAGTTCCGCATGAACCTCCAGAAGACCGTCGGCAACAGATCTTCGGTCGGCAGCCCCGGCGCGGCGCTCTCGCTGGAGGGATGCGCGTCGGCTGAAGTCTCCGACTCGCGCTTCCACGCCAACGGCGTCTGGATGTACGAGAACGGCTACGGCTCCGGGTCCTACAACTCGGTCGGCGACTCCGGCTCCTACGGCTCGGCGATCTACACGACGGTGAAGACCGCCGTCACGCGCTGCGAGTTCAGCGGCAACGCCAACAACGTCCGCAACTCCTGGACGAGCGGCGGCGTCGTCTGGTTCGCCAACGGCGCGAGCGGCAGCGCGGTCTCCAACTGCCTCTTCAAGGGCAACGCCGACTTCGCCAAGTGGAACCAGATCAACGGCAACTACGGCGGCGCGATCGTCGTCAACCTCGGCAGCTCGTCGCAGACGGTCGAGGTCTACGGCTCGACCTTCGCCTACAACCTGACGGACGCCACCCTGGCCGCCGCCGGCATGACCGTCTACAAGGGCACGGCATCGGTCGTCAACTGCGTCTTCGGCGGCGGCATCGTCCCGTCCTCCGCCGCCCTTCCCTCCTCCGACGTCCGCGTCAAGACCGACGGCGTCCTCAACGCCAGCTACACCGTCTTCGGCGGCGACCAGTCGTCCACCGTCGTCTGCGAAGGCTCCGGCAAGTTCGTCCAGGGCGAAGGCGTCGTGTTCGCCGACCCGCTCTTCGTCACCACGGCGGACGACGTCGCCGCCCTCTACAAGCGCAACACCACCTACACCTACTTCTATTCCGGCAAATACGCCGAGCTGGAGGCGATCGACGCGCACCTGCGCTCCGTCGGCGGATACGTCACCAACGAGGACAAGGAGACCTGGCTGAAGGCGGAGGGCGCATCCTCGCCGGCGATCGACGCCGGCGTCGGCGACTACGAGAACGAGCCCGACTTCAACGGCAACCGCCGCAACGCCGGCTGCTACGGCAACACCGCCGAGGCCTCGAAGTCGCTCAAGTCCACGACCGAGATCACCTTCGCCGACGTCGCCCTGACCTATCCGAGCGGCTACTCGCGTCCGCAGCTCGAGTTCACCGTGACCGGCGACGCCGGCGTCTCGGTGTCCGTCACCCTGCGCTACAAGGCCGGGAACGGAGACTGGTCGGACTACGTGACGCTTCTCGGCTGCCTCGCCGGCGCGAAGTCCGTCTACCTGCTGCCGGAGTTCTTCGCGAAGGACACGAAGATCTCGTTCGAGATCTCCGGCTCCTCCACCGCCGGCGAAGTCGTCGCCACGAGCGCGGAGGCGACAATCGAGGCCGACCTCCCGCCGTGGTACGGCCGCGGCGGCGGCGATGGCGTCCTGCACGTCTGGTCGGGAGCCCCCGGCCTCGCCAACGGCAAGGACTGGAACAACGCCTGCCGCACCTGGAAGGAGGCCGTCGACCTCTACAACGCGGCGGACGCGGGCGCCTACAGCGCGATCTGGATCGTCGACGTCGCCAACCCGGTCGCCGACACGCCGACGCTGACCACCAAGGCGGCCCTCGCAATCCGCGGCGGCTTCTCCAACATGGCGGACACGGCGGACGCCCGCGAGGCGGGGACGGTCTCTGCCATCTCCGGCATCAAGACGTATGCGCCGGTCATCCTCGTCAACGAGCACGAGGTGTCCGTCGAGCGCCTCGTCTTCACGCTCGCTCCTAACCGTGCGTTCGTCAAGACGGGGGCCGGCGACCTGGCGGTCGTGGACTGCGCGTTCACCAACAACGCGCGCGGCGCCGGCTTCGCGCTCGAAGGCGCCGGGCTTTCGGTGACCGGGACCAGGGGCACGACCAAGGTGTCCGTCTCGCGCTGCGCGTTCCTGGACAACGGCTCGACCGGCGCCTACAACATGGGCTGGGGGCAGGGCGCGTTCTTCAAGAACTGCGCCTCGGTCGTGATCGAGGACTGCGTGTTCGAGAAGAACGGCAGCGAGCTCGGTTCGATCACCGGAAACGACAGGTCCTACGGCTCGGCGCTCTACGCGACCAGCGCCCCGCTGACGGCGCGGCGGTGCGCGTTCCGCTCCAACCACGGCAAGGTGCGCGGCAGCGGCAATCTCACCGGCGGCGCAGTCCGCATCGAGGGCGCGGCGACGCCGACCGTCTTCGAGAACTGCCTCTTCGCCGGCAACTCCGACCAGCTTGGCTGGATTGGGCAGCCCGGCGACCACGGCGGGGCGCTCGTCGTCAACTGCGACAGCGCGGACGACACGGTCGACGTCTCCAACTGCACCTTCGCCTACAACGTGGCGGCGGGGCGGAACTCCCCTTCCGCGCTGAACGTCTACAAGGGAACGGTCACCGCCGTCAACTCCATCTTCTGGGGCAACTTCACCAACACGGCGAGCGCCGCCGGGCTTGGCGTGGACGTCGACGTCAAGGCGGACGGCTCGTTCTCCGCCCGCTACTGCCTCTTCTCCTCGATGGACGCCAACAGCTACTCCGCGACCGGCGGCGGGACGCTCAGCGTCGACACGGCGACGTGCTTCTCCGCCGACCCGCTCTTCGCGACGGACATCGAGGACGTCGAGGCGAAGGTCACCTACGGCTCGACGACATACTTCATGAGCGGCTTCGAGGACTTCCTGACGACGCTGGACGTGCACCTGCGCGGCAAGCGTGGCTATCTCGACGAGCGGACTGGCGAGGTGGTGAAGTGGAGCGGCGTCACGTCTCCGGCGGTGGACGCCGGCGACCCGTCGACGAGCTGCAAGTCGGAGGCGCAGCCGAACGGCTCGCGGGTGAACCTGGGCGCCTACGGCAACACTGCCTGGGCGACGCTCTCCAGCGGCGGCTTCATCTTCGTCGTCCGGTAGCCCCGGCGGTCGAACTCCGTGCGGCGGAGCTGCACGTCGATCTCCGCCTGACGCTTTCCGTTCTGTCCCCTATGCCTGCGCGGGCGCGGCTTCGAAGTCGAAGCCGCGCGCCCTGGTCAGGCGGACGTCGACGAACTCGCCGACCGGGACGTCTGTCCCCTCGGGCAGGAAGGTCACGCCGTCGACGTCCGGGGCCTGCGAGGCCATGCGGGCGACGCCGGGCGCGACGACGAGCGCGCGGAACGTTCCGCCGACCATGCGCTTCGCCTTCTGCCGCCATATCGCCGCCTGCTGGGCGAGGACGCGCCGCTCGCGCTCCTCGGCGACGGCGCGGCTCGGGCGTCCGCGCATCTTCGCTCCCTTCGTCCCCTCCTCCGGAGAGTAGGCGAACGCGCCGAGGTGGTCGAACTGCATCCGGCGAAGGTCGGAGAGCATCTCCTCGAAGCGCGCCTCGGTCTCGCCGGGAAAGCCGGTCATCACGGTGGTGCGCAGCGTGACGTCCGGCACGATGTCGCGCAGGACCTCCGCCGCGCTCCGCGACGCCTCGACGGCCGCCTTGCGGTTCATCCTCTCCAGGACGGCCGGCACGGTATGCTGGATCGGCACGTCCACGTAGCGGACGGCGTGCTTCGAAGTCGCCAGCCAGACGACGAAGTCCTCGTCGATCTCGCTCGGATACGAGTAGAGGACCCGCACCCAGAAGTCGCCGGGGATGCGGTCTATCGCGCGAAGGAGGTCGGCGATCCGCTCGCCGCCCTCCCGCCAGAGCATCGGGTCCTGCGCGACGACGTTAAGCTCGCGGCAGCCGGAGCGCACCAGGGCGCACGCCTCGCGCAGGATGGAAGCCTTCGGACGCGAGCGGAACTTCCCGCGGATGCCGGGGATGGCGCAGTAGGAGCAGCGGTGGGCGCAGCCCTCGGCGACCTTCAGGTAGGCGAAGGCCCGGCCGGTGAGGCGGAGGCCGGGGACTTTCTGCTCCTCCCACTCCGTCGGGACGCCCAGCCACTCGTCGACGCCGGGGAACGCGCTCCTCATCTTCGGGTAGCGCTGGGGATAGCAGCCGGCGACCACGACGCGCCCGAACTGCCCTCGCGCCTTCAGGGCGAGGGCGCGGCGGATCTCGCGCTCGGCCTCCTCGCGGGCGGAGGCGATGAACGAGCAGGTGTTGACGACGACCACGTCGGCGCGGTCAGGGTCGGGCGAGAGCGTCCAGCCCGCCTTCAGCATCGCGCCCGCCCGCACCTGGAGGTCGACCGCGTTCTTCGCGCAGCCGAGCGAGACGAGCGCCAGGGTTCCCTTCGCGCCCTTCTTCACTTCTTCTTCGCTAGCGCGGGATTGACGGGCGTCGCCTTGACGAGGGCGACGATCTTCGCCGTCACCTCCGGGTGCG
>CAVCXQ010000016.1:0-1843 GCA_963606275.1 uncultured Muribaculaceae bacterium
ATCCGCAGGGCGGCCGGCCGTGCGTCGTCGCGGCGACGGCGACGCCCTACAAGTTCCCGGAGACGTGCCGCCGCGCGTTCGGCGCGGACGTCCTCAATGACCCGCCGCCGTCCTTCCGCGACCTGGAAAAGCTGCCGGTCGCCCAGACGAAGGTCTGCGACGTCGGCGAAATCGACCAGGCCGTCCGCAACCTCTTCTGACGGACGGCCCGGTTTCCCGTCACTTGACGGTGATGACGGAGTTCCACGTGCCCTGGTCGTTGGGGACCGAGTTCACGTTCTCCGGATCGGCGCACCATGTGCCGTCGATCACGAACTTGTACTGGTAGTCGCCGGGGGCGAGCTTGACGGTCGCCGAGTAGACGCCGGCCTTGAACGCCATCTTCTTCGCCGTCGGGTTCCAGTCGTTGAACTCGCCGGCCACGTAGACGGCCTTTCCCTTTTCCGCGTGGACCGTGAACGTCACGGCCTTGGTCGCCGGCTTCTGCGCCTTGCATGCGCACCGCTTGGCCGCGCAGGTCGCGGCCTTCTTGACGACGGCCTTGACGGCCGGGGCCTTCTTGACGGTCTTGATCTTCATTTTCGCTGTTTCCTTTTGCTTTTCGCCCGCTACGGGCCTTCCCCGCAGCGAACGGACGGATAGTATCGCATATTTTTTCGAAATGTCAATAGGGAATGTTCGTAATGGGTCGTTTGGGGTGCGATTTTAGATTGTTGGCGAAATAGGCCATTTTCGTGCCGGGCGCAGGGCGCCTTGCGCCGGGTGCGCGTCACGCCGCGCTCCGCAGCCTCGCGACGGGTGCGCAGGCCCTTGCCTCGCCCCCGACGCGGTTCGCGGCCCGCCGCGTTGTTCTCAGGGGCCTCAAGAAAAGTGACACGCCTCTTTTCAACGGCGCGGCGCGGCGATATGGTATAATACGCAGCATGAAGGAAAAAAACACGGACCTGTCGGACACGAGCGAGGCACGATCGCGAGCGAGGCACGATGAGGCGTAAGGACGGAAAGCCGCATCGGCAGGCCCTTCGGAACAAACCGGAGTTCGAGTTCGGATTTCGCGAAAGCGAGAACGCCCGTCGCAACCGCTATGCGACGGGCGGACGTTCGTATCGCGTCACCTCCTTCTTTTCCGGCTGTGGCGGGCTCGATTTCGGGTTTCGCGGCGGCTTTTCCGTCCTGGGCAAGGATTACGCCCCGTTGCCGTTCGAGATCGTCGGCGCATACGACATCCTTTCGGATGCGGTTGACTGTTACCGCCTGAACGTCGACGACCGCATCTCCCAGGCCGACTTGACGAAACTGGACGTCGCTGTGCTTCCGGGGACGGACGTGCTGATCGGCGGCTTCCCCTGTCAGGACTTCTCGTCTTCCGGTCCCAAGACAGGATTTGACGGCAAGCGCGGCAGGCTGTACCAGGTGCTGCTCAACTATATGAAAGCGCACCGTCCGCGCATGGTCGTCGGCGAGAATGTCATCCATCTCGCGCGCATGCAGAACGGCGACGTGCTCAAGGCGATCGTGCGCGACTTCGAGAGCGTCGGCTACCATTTCGACGTCTGGAATCTCTATGCGCCCGACTATGGCGTGCCGCAGAGCCGCAAACGCCTGATCTTCGTCGGGGTGCGCAACGACGTCAAGGGCTTTCCGGTCAAGCCGCCGCCGACGAACGCCTTCGGCAACGCCATGACGGCCGTGGAAATGGTATAATAGAGCACAAGTCGAGAGGACTGAACGCATGAAAGACCTGAAAACTGCCTACAAGACCATCGAGGCCGACCATTTCGCGCCGGCAATGGAGATCTCGTTCATCGACGGCGACAGCCGCCAGACCCTCCGCTACGAGAAG
>CAVCXQ010000016.1:1853-12593 GCA_963606275.1 uncultured Muribaculaceae bacterium
TCGCGCCCTACCGGCCCTCGCCTGTTCCCGAACTCGCCGTGCGAAGCCGCGAGCCGTTCATCGGAAGGCGCTCGTCTGCGCAACCGACCAACCGACTAACCTATTACGACATCGGCGCAGAATGGGCGGGGATATGGTATAATCTGTGGAATGAAAGACCTGAAGGCTGCATACAAGACCATCGAGGCCGACCACTTCGCGCCGGCGATGGAGATCTCGTTCATCGACGGCGACAGCCGCCAGACCCTCCGCTACGAGAAGGTGACCTGGAACGTCGGCGGCGAGGAGAAGGGCCTCCGCTACGGAGAGAACCCCGGCCAGGAGGCCGCCCTCTACCGCCTCGTCAACGGCAACCTCGCCCTCGGCGACGTCGAGCTCGTCCAGCCCGGCAACTATCTCGCGTCCGTCCCCGAGCTCCTGCAGTCCGGCAAGCACCCCGGCAAGACGAACGTCACGGACACCGACAACGCGCTCAACATCCTGCGCTACCTGATGGAGAAGCCGTGCGCGGTGATCGTGAAGCACAACAACCCGTGCGGCGTCGCGCTCGGCTCGACGCTCGCGGAGGCCTACTTCCGGGCGAACAAGGCCGACCGCCTCGCCGCGTTCGGCGGCGCGATCGCCCTCAACCGCGAATGCGACCTCGAGACGGCGAAGCTCATCGTCGAGAACTACGCCGAGGTCGTCGTCGCGCCGGACTTCGCGCCCGGCGTGATGGACGTCTTCGCCGCGAAGAAGAACCTTCGCGTCTTCCGAATCCGCAACATGTCGCGCCTCTCCGACTTCGTCGCCAAGCGCGTCGTCGACTTCAAGTCGCTCGTCGACGGCGGAATCGTCGCGCAGGCCTCGTTCTGCGCCAACGCGCGCAAGCCGGCGGACTTCCTGCCGGCGGTCGCGACGCGCAAGATCGTCGACAAGGCGACAGGCGCCGTCTCCTTCGAGGAGCACGCGATCAAGAGGCAGCCGACGGCGAAGGAGCTCGACGACCTCGTGTTCGGCTGGCTCGTCGAGGCCGGCGTGACGTCCAACTCCGTCCTCTACGTTAAGGACGGCGCGACGGTCGGCATCGGCACGGGCGAGCAGGATCGCGTCGGCGTCGCGGAGATCGCGCGCGACAAGGCATACACGAAACACGCCGACTGGATTGCCTGGGAGAGGTTCGGCAAGCCGTTCAACGACCTGCGCCTCGCCTTCGGCGAAGAGGACGGCGCGAAGAAGCAGGCGGAGATCCTGGAGCAGACGAAGGCCGAGAAGGGCGGTTTGCCCGGGTGCGCGATGGTGTCCGACGCGTTCTTCCCGTTCCGCGACGGACTTGAGGTAGGCATCCGCGAGGGCATCACGTCCGTCGTCCAGCCGGGCGGCGCGATCCGCGACTGGGACGTCATCGACTGCGCGAACGACGCGGGGATCGCGATGGTCTTCACCGGCCAGCGGAGCTTCCGCCACTGACGATGGGCGCGACGGCGGAGATATTCGGCTACGTGTTCCGCGACCCCGCGCTGCTGCGCGAGGCACTGACCACGCCGGCGTGCCGGATGGTCGAGCCGGGGGTGGCGGACAACCAGCGCCTCGAGTTCCTGGGCGACGCCGTGCTGGGCTTCCTGGCGGCGGAGCGGCTCTACGCGGAGTATCCCGGCGAGCCGGAAGGCCCGCTCACGGTGCGGCGGACGCACATGGTGTCGGCGGCGGCGCTCTGCGCGGCGGCGAACCGCCACGGCCTTGTGCCGCGCCTGCGCCGCAACCGAGGAGCGTCTTCTCCGCTGCCGGCGAACGCGAAGACGGTGGCGGACGCCGTGGAGGCGGTCATCGGCGCGGCGTATCTCGACGGCGGGTTCGACGCGGCGCGGACGGTGTTCGCGGCGCTGGGGCTTTCGCCGGACGCCCATGGCGAGACGTGGGACGACAATCCGAAGGGCTACCTCCAGGAGCGGGTGCAGGCGATGCATCCGCCGCGCCGTCCGGTCTACGCGCTCGTGAAGACGGAGGGCTCGTCGCATTCGCCGACGTTCACGGTCAGGGTGTCGGTCGAGGGGCTGGGCGAGGCCGAGGCGTCCGCCGGCAACCACAAGGAGGCGGAGACGCGCGCCGCCGCCGCGCTGCTCGCCTCCATGGCACGCCGCGTTCCGTAGCGCGTCGCCGCGGAGCAGTCAGCTGCCTCATACGTTCCGAGGTCGGCGGGAGGCGATGGTCGCGAGATGCTCGACCAGGTGCGCGTCGAGCGTCCGCTCCAGGAACGGGATCACCTCGTGCCGGACGCGGTTGCGCTCGATCGAGACGTCCCCGTTCGACGCGTCCTCGCGCCAGGTCTCGCCGTAGCGGACGAGATATGCCCTCAGCTCGGCGTCGCGGCAGCCGAGCAGCGGACGCACGAAGCGAACCTCCCCGACCTCGCTCGTCGCGCGGATCCCGCAGAGCGACGCCCTTCGCAGCTTCATCAGGAAGGTCTCCGCCACGTCGTCCATGTGATGCCCGGTCGCGACGGCGTCCAGTTCCAGCGACTTCACGCATCTGGCGAAGAAGTCGAGGCGGACGCGACGCGCCGCCATCTCCAGCGACTCGCCGCGCCGGCGCTCGACCTTCGCGTGGACGCCCTTGAAGGGGACGCCGAGGCGCTTCGCCAGCGCGCGCACGAAGCGGTATTCCTCCTTCGACTCCGGGCGGAGCCCGTGGTCGACGTGGAGGATGACGAAGCGCTTCGCGGCGTTGCGCTTCTTTCCGCCCTTGGTCATCAGGAAGGCGAGCGCGACGGAATCCGCCCCGCCGGAGACGGCGAGTCCGATGCGCCCGGGCGGCAGGATGGAGCGGTCGACCTTCATCTTCTCCGCGTCATCCCTTCGCCAGCCGGACGCGCGGGTCGAGCGCGCCGTAGAGGAGGTCGGTCGCCAGGTTGACGAACTGGTAGAGCAGGGCGCCGAGGACGACGACGGCGCGGACGACGGCCATGTCGGCGGAGTGGATGGCGTTGATCGACACCGACCCGAGGCCGGGGATGCCGAAGAAGCTCTCCAGCAGCAGCGATCCGGCGAAGAGCCCGGGGATGGATAGCGAGACGTAGGTGACGATGGGGACGAGCGCGTTGCGCAGCACGTGGCGGACGAGGATCGCGGCCTTGGAGAGCCCCTTGGCGCGCGCGGTCAGCACGTAGGGGCGGTAGATCTCGTCGAGGATGGCGGTGCGGAAGAACCGGACGTCTGGGCCGAGCGACGAGAGGACGCCGATCATCACCGGCAGGGCGAGGCAGTATGCGCTCTGGAATCCCCAGACGGGGAATAGCCCGGCCTTGTAGGCGAGGAAGAACTGCCCGGCGAGGACCCAGACGACGTAGTTGACGCTCATGAGGGCGGTGGAGCCGAGCAGGACGGCCTTGTCGACGAGCCCTCCCCGGCAGGCGGCGGCGCAGAGCGCGAGCGGCAGCGCGACGAGGAGTCCGCCGACGAGGACCGGCACGGTCAGGGCGAGCGACGGCCCGACGCCGCGCTTCAGCACCTCGGCGACCGGCTCGTCGTTCTCCGTCGAATAGCCGAAGTCGCCGTGCGCGAGGTCGCGGAGGAAGCGGACGAACTGGCTGTCGCGGGCGAAGACGAGCGGCTTGTCGTATCCGTATTTCGCGTTGAAGGCGGCGATGGACTCCGGGGTGGCGTTCTTGCCGAGGATGGTCTCGGCCGGGGAGCCGCCGACGAGGTTGAAGAGCGCGAAGGCGAGGAGAAGGACGCCGACGGTGGTCGGGACCATCTCGAGGACGCGGCGGATCGCGTATTTCAGCACCTTCGCGCTTCTCCCGTATTCCCCCGGCTACGACCTGGAGAGCAGCTGCTGCCCGGTCGCGGCGTCGAGGACGGCGTAGGACTCCGGGTGGCGGTGGAGCTCGGAGACGAAGGTCAGGCGTGTGCCGAAGTCCTTCTGGAGCTGGGCGAGGATCTCGCTGTCCTCGGTGCGGAGGCGGTGCATGACCTGCGGGGCGATGACGACCTTCGGCTCGAAGGGCCTCTTCTCGGCCTCGGCGCGGCGGAGGAGGGTGACGAGGTCGCGCTGGATCTCGATGGAGACGGCCATGGGCGACTTGACGAGTCCGTGTCCCTGGCAGTAGGGGCACTTGGAGGTCAGCTGGGAGAGGATGGAGGAGTCCTGCCGCTGGCGGCTCATCTCGAGGAGGCCGAGCTCGGAGATCTCGAGGACGTTGGTGCGGGCGCGGTCGCGCCTGAGGGCGTCCTTGAGGGCGCGGTAGACCTCGCGCTGGTGCTTGCGGGACTTCATGTCGATGAGGTCGAGGACGACGAGTCCGCCGATGTTGCGGAGGCGGAGCTGCCTTGCGACCTCGGCGACGGCCTCGAGGTTGACCTCGCGGATGGCGTCCTCCTGGCTGCCGTTGCCCTTGTAGTGCCCGGTGTTGACGTCGACGGCGACGAGGGCCTCGGTCTCGTCGATGACGAGGTATCCGCCGGACTTGAGCGGCACCTGCCTGGCGAAGGCGTCGCGGAGCTGGCGCTCGACGCCGTAGTGCTCGAAGACGCCCTTGACGCCGTCGTAGCGGCGGATCTTGGAGCGGGCGCGGCGGGAGATGCGGGAGGCGAGGTCGCGCATCGACTCGTATGTCCTGGCGTCGTCGATGACGATGGAGTCGACGTCCTCGGTGAGCCAGTCGCGGATGACGCGCTCGCAGAGGTCGGGCTCCTGGAAGACGCAGCACGGGGCGCGGAGGTTCTTGACGTTGCCCTGCATCTCGTTCCAGACGGACAGTATGCCGCGCAGGTCGCGGGCGAAGGCGCGGGCGGAGGCCCCGGCGCCGACGGTGCGCACGACGAGCCCTACGTTCTCCGGCAGCGGGAGGCGGTCGAGGATCTTCTTGAGGCGCTGGCGCTCCGCCGCGTCGCCGATCTTCTTGGAGACGCCGCGGATCTTGGTGCCGGGCATCATGACGAGGTAGCGCCCGGGGATGGAGAGGTTGGCGGTCACGCGCGGGCCCTTGGTCGAGATCGGTCCCTTGGTGACCTGGACGATGATCTCGGAGCCCGGCGGGAAGCGCTTGGCGATCTCGGCGTCGGAGAGGCGGTTCGCCTTGCGCCCTCCCTTCTGTCCCTTGCCGCGGGCGGGGGCGTCGTCGTCGTCCATGAGCGCGTCGGCGTCCGGGGTCATGTCCCAGTAGTGGAGGAAGGCGTTCTTCTTCAGTCCGATGTCGACGAAGGCGGCCTGGAGGTCGTTCTCCAGGTTCTGGACGCGGCCCTTGAAGACGCTGCCGACGAGGCGCTCCTCCTCGGGGTGCTCGACCATGAACTCCTCGAGGCGTCCGTTCTCCATGACGGCGACTCGGGTCTCGAGCTTCTCGACGTTGATGACGATCTCGCGCCTGAGCTTGGCGCGCTTGATCCAGTTGAGCGGGTTTAGGCTGATCATGATGTTGGTTTCTGTTTGTCTGTGTTTCAGTTGGGTTGGTTGGTTGACTTCGGGTTTCAATCCCTGTGGACGGAGACGCTCTGGACTATGCCGAGTCCGCATACGACCGTGAGCAGGAAGGTGCGGCCGGACGAGATGAACGGGAGCGGGAGCCCGGTGATGGGGACCAGTCCGATGGACATCGCGATGTTGACGTAGACGTGGGCGAAGACGAGGGTGGAGAGCCCGAGGGCGAAGAGCCTACCCTTCGGGTCGTCGGCGACGGCGGCGGCGCGGCATCCGCCGGCGAGGAGCGCGGCGAAGAGCGCGAGCAGCAGGACGGAGCCGACGAAGCCGGTCTCCTCGGCGTAGACGCAGAAGATGAAGTCGTTCATCGAGATGGACGGCGGGAGATACTTCAGGTGGTTGAGCTCGCCCTTGCCGAGCCCCTTGCCGGAGAAGCCGCCGGAGCCGATGGAGAGCTTGGCCTGGCGCAGGTTCCACCCGGCGCCGCGCAGGTCCTCCTCCGGGAAGAGGAAGACGCGGACGCGCTTGACCTGGTGGGGCCTTAAGGGGACGAAGCGCAGGATGCGCTCGCGGCGCTCCGGCGTCGTGCCGGGCCTCTCGGCCTCGTAGACGGCGCCGAGGACGAGGGCGGAGGCGACGGCGCCGGCGGCGAGCATCGTTAGCAGCCCCTTGCGCCAGACGCCGGCGACGAAGAGGACGACGCCGGCGGCCGGCAGCAGGGTGAGCGTCGTGCCGAGGTCGGGCTCGGCGAGGATGAGCAGGGCGGGGACGCCGACGAGGGCGGACATCGCGAGGAAGCCGCGGAAGCCGCACAGCCAGGCGGGGCGGCGTCCGCCGAGGACGGCGGCCATCATCGCCAGGACGCCGAGCTTGGACACCTCGCTGGGCTGGAAGAACCAGAGCCAGCGGCGTCCGCCGTAGACCTCGGACCCGACGAGCAGGACGGCGACGAGGCAGACGATGGAGAAGAGGTAGGCGGGGACGGCGAGGAGGTCGAGATACTTGCGGTAGTCGAACGCGGCGAGGGCGAAGTAGAGGACCAGCCCGAAGGCGGCGGTGGCGAGGTTGCTGCGCCAGACGTCGTGGAAGAGCGCGGAGGCGCGCGCGTTGCCGGCGGAGTGGATGGCGACGGTGCCGACGGCGACGAGCGCGAGCATCGCGGCGAACGAGAGCCAGTCGAATCGGAGGAGGAAGCGCTTCATGACGCGCCTCCCTTCTCGAAGAACTTTGCTAGCACGGCGGCGGCCCTTGGCGCGGCGGTGGCGCCGCCCGACTCGCCGTTCTCGACGACGACGGCGATGGCGATGCGCGGGCTTTTCGCCGGCGCGTAGGCGATGAACCAGGCGTTCTTGCGGCGGCGCTCCCCGGCCCCGACCTCGGCGGTGCCGGTCTTGCCGGCGACCTGGACCGGGACGCCGTAGCCGCCGCGCCAGCCGGTGCCGCGCGCCGAGCCGTCGCCGGCGACGACCATCTCCATGCCCTCGCGCACGGCCTTGAGGTCGGCCTCGCGGAACGGCAGCCGGCGGAGCTCGACCGGCGCGTCGAGGCGCAGGCGCGGCGTGGCGAGCGAGCCGGTGCCGAGCGCCCCGGCGACGCGCGCCATCTGCAGCGGCGAGACGAGCAGCATCCCCTGCCCGATGCCCATCTGCACGAGGTCGCCGAAGAACCAGCGCTCGCGGTACTGGCGCATCTTCCAGTCGGCGTCCGGCACGACGCCGGCCATGTCGACGCCGAGGTCGATGCCGGTCTTCTCCCCCAGCCCGAAGGCGCGGGCGGCGCGGACGAGCGCGTTGGTGCCCGCCTCGGCCGCGACGGAGCAGAAGAACGGGTTGCAGCTCTTCATCAGGGCGTGGCGCAGGTCGAGCGGGCCGTGCCCCCAGCGGCTAGTGCACCGCAGGCGCAGGCTGCCGCGCACGAACGCGCCCTCGCAGTCCAGCGTCTCGTCCGCCGAGAGGCCGTGCGAGAGCGCGGCGAGCGCGGTGATCGGCTTGAAGGTGGAGCCGGGCGCGTAGGCGCCGCCGGAGGCGCGGTTCAGGAGCGGCTTGGCGGGGTCGTCGGCGTAGCGCCGGTACATCCCGTGGGAGAGCGTGGGCACGAAGTCGTTGGGGTCGTAGCCGGGCGAGCTGGCGAAGGCGACGACGGCGCCGGTGCGCGGGTCGAGGGCGACGCAGGCCCCGCGGACGCCGGAGAGCTCGCGCTCCGCGACGCGCTGGACGTCGACGTCGAGCGCGAGGCGCAGGTCGAGCCCGCGCTGCGCCTCCTCGACCGTGCGCGACTGCGTGGCGTATCCGTTCGCGTCGACCGTGAGCTCGCGCACGCCGGGGACTCCGCGAAGATAGGCGTCGTAGAAGGTCTCGAGCCCGGCGCGTCCGCGCAGCTCCGGCAGCCGGAAATGGAAGCGCTCGCCGTCCGCCTCGTCGCCGCCGGCGTCGCGTCCGACGTAGCCGAGGAGCTGCGCGGCCATCGCGCCCTGCGGATACGCCCTCACCTCCTCGACCTCGACCGAGAAGCCGGGGAACTCGTCCTCGCGCTCGGCGAGGACTGCGAGCTCGCGCTCGTCGAGGTCGCGCCAGACGACGAGCGGGATGGAGCGCATCTGGCGGACGTGGCGGGCGATGGCGTTGGTGGACGGCCCGTCGTCGCGCCCGATGGCGCGTCCGACGGCCGCCACGGCATCCGCGATCGCGTTCGCCGTGCCGTCGCCGCCGCGCCGCTGGAAGCGCGACGGGTCGCAGACGAGGGACTCCGAGCGGCGGCTTTCCGCCAGCGTCCGCCCGTTGCGGTCGAGGATCCGCCCCCTGACGCCGGGGACGCGGACGCGCCTGGCGCTCTGGCGGCTGGCCTCGCCGCGGTAGTCGGCGGCGTCCACGACCTGGAACTCGCGCAGCTTGACGCCGAGGCGCAGCAGCCCGAGGGCGAATACCGCCGCCAGGGCCCAGCAGGCGATGACGCCGCCGATGTCTCCGTCAGCCCGCTTCATCGAGCGCAGCCCCCCTTTCCGCCCACGAGCAGACGAACTCCACCGCCGCGGACGTGGCCAGTCCGACGGGGAAGGACGCGAGGAGGCGCCCGAAGATCTCGCCGCCAACGGTGCCAGTCCACGCCCAGAGCCAGACGAAGTAGCACGGGTAGGCGAAGGCGGCGGCGGCGTCAGGGAACCATACGCGGCGCGCGGCCCAGGCGGCGAGCAGGAAGTAGCTGGCGCTCGCGGCCGTCGGGAGCCCGCCGAGGGCGTCCTCGAACGCGCCGGCGGCGACGGCGAAGGCGGCGGACTCGAAGGCGGTGCCGCGCCTGGCGACGTGCAGGGCGGCGGCGAGCAGGACGGGGAAGCCGACGCCGAGGACCCGCGGGAGCAGGTCTTCCGCCGCGCCGCCGACGACCAGCAGCAGGACGCAGTAGACGAGATGGAGGAGGCTATTGCCCACGGCGCACGAAGACCTCCTCCAGCTCTGAGAACGCGACCGACGGCAGGACTTCGCCCGTGACGGCCCCGTTGGCGTTCGTGCAAAGGCGGACCCACGCGCCGACCTCCATGCCGGGCGGGAAGACCCCGCCGAGGCCGGACGTCACGACGCGCGAGCGCGGGGCCGGGCCGGCGGACACGTCGCCGGCCAGCGAGCGCAGGACGAGCGCCTCGTCGGCGCCGCCGGAAAGGATTCCGCGCACGCGCCCGTCGCCCTCGACGCGGCAGTGCGCCTTCACCGAGGGGTCGGTCAGCGGGACGACGGCGGCCGTGTGCGGCGTCGCGGACGCGACGCGCCCGACAAGTCCGTCGGGGCAGGCGACGACCGCGCCCTTGCGGACGCCGTCGAGCTCGCCGCGGTCGATGCGCAGGAAGGTGCGGACGCCTGCCGCGCCGCCGTCCGTCGCCAGCACGCCGGCGGCGATCCAGGAGCCCGGCTCGCGCTCCGAAAGCGCCAGCCCTCGCCGGAGCCGGAGGTTCTCCGCCTCCAGCCGCTCCATGTCGTCGCGGAGCATCGCCAGGGCGGCGACCTCGCGCTTCAGGCGGACGTTCTCGGCGGAGGCGGCGGAGCCGCGGAAGGCGCCGACGACGCGGGACCAGACGCGCGTCGCCAGGGTTCGCCTCGCGTTCTCGACGGGGTAGGCGGCCTCGACGGCGGCGGAGCGCCAGACGACCAGGGCCAGGGCCCCGACCGCCGCAACCGCGCCGACTGCTATGGATCCGCTTTTCCTCGACTTCACGTAGCCCGCCTGTTCCGGGCGAGGAAGTCGATTTCGTTCATGACGACGCCCGTCCCCTCGGCGACCGCCGAAAGGGGATCGTCGGCCACCACGACGGGAAGACCCGTCTGGGCCGCGAGGAGGGTGTCGAGGCCGCGGAGCTGGGAGCTGCCTCCCGAAAGCACCAGGCCCCGGTCGACCAGGTCGGCCGCGAGCTCCGGGGCGCAGCGGTCGAGCGTGGTGCGCACGGCGTCCACGATCAGACCCACCGGGTCCTTGAGCGCGTTCCTGATCTCCTCCGAGGTTATCGTCAAAGTCTTCGGCAACCCCGCCACGATGTCCCGGCCGCGCACCTCCAGGGTCTGCTCCTCTCCCGTCGGGTAGGCGCTGCCGATCTTGATCTTGATCTCCTCAGCGGTGCGTTCGCCGATGAGGAGGTTGTACACGTCCTTCATGTGCTTCATGATGGCGTCGTCCATCGCGTCGCCGCCGGCCTGGCGGGCCGAGTAGCTGTGGACGATGCCCGCGAGCGAGATGAGGGCCACCTCGCACGTGCCGCCGCCGATGTCGACGATCATCGAGGCCTCCGGCTCCGAGACCGGCAGGCCGACGCCGATGGCGGCGGCCATCGGCTCCTCGATGAGGAAGACCTCGCCGGCGCCGGCGGCGTGCGCGGCGTCCTCGACCGCGCGCTTCTCCACCTCGGTGATGCCCGACGGCACGGCGATGACCATGCGGGGCTTCGCGTACTTGGAGTAGAAGCGCGGGGGGCAGACCTTCTCGATGAAATACTTGAGCATCGCCTCGGTGATGTCGAAGTCGGCGATCACGCCGGACTTCATCGGACGGATGGCGACGATGTTGCCAGGCGTCTTGCCGAGCATCCGCTTGGCCTCTTCGCCCACGGCCAGGACGCGCTTCGAGCCGGCCTGGATCGCCACGACGGACGGCTCGCGCATGACGATGCCGCGGTCCTTGACGTAGACGAGGCAGTTGGCCGTCCCGAGGTCGACGCCGATGTCGGTCGAGAAAAGCGATTTGAGTTTTCCAAACATGATGGCGTGTATTTTACGCAATTCCGCCGCGCCAGTCAAGGGGGGGGGGGGGCGTAGCCAGGCGTGTCGCATTTAGATTGGGCCGCACGGTAGCCCATGGCGTGAG
>CAVCXQ010000017.1:0-12075 GCA_963606275.1 uncultured Muribaculaceae bacterium
TCATGCCGCGTATTATACCATAACACGGTCGCATACGGCCGTCTAAAGGCATCTCGCTGTCGACAAGAAGGTCGACAAGGATGCCGGGGTCCGTCGGCGCATGGGCGGATTATGGTATAATACGCCGCATGGAGGAGAAAGCCACGGATCTGTCGGACATGAGCGAGGCGAAATGAGACGAAAGGACGGAAAGCCTCATCGGCAAGCCCTTCGGAACAAGCCGAAGTTCGAGTTCGGATTTCGCGAAAGCGAGAACGCCAGTCGCAACCGCTTTGCAGCCGGCGGGCGTCAGTATCGCGTCACTTCCTTCTTTTCGGGCTGTGGCGGGCTAGATTTCGGATTTCGCGGCGGCTTCTCCGTCTTGGGCAAGGATTACGCCCCGTTGCCGTTCGAGATCGTCGGCGCATACGACATCCTTTCGGATGCGGTGGACTGCTACCGCCTGAACGTCGACGACCGCATCTCCCAAGCCGACTTGACGAAACTGGACGTCGCCGCGCTTCCCGGGACGGACGTGCTGATCGGAGGATTCCCCTGCCAGGACTTCTCGTCTTCCGGACCCAAGACAGGCTTTGACGGCAAGCGCGGCAGGCTGTACCAAGTGCTGCTCAACTACATGAAGGCGCACCGTCCGCGCGTGGTCGTCGGCGAGAACGTCATCCACCTAGCTCGCATGAAAAACGGCGACGTGATGAGGGAAATCGTCGGTGATTTCGAGAGCGTCGGATACCATTTCGACGTCTGGAACCTCTACGCGCCCGACTACGGCGTGCCGCAGAGCCGCAAGCGCCTGATCTTCGTCGGGGTGCGCAACGACGTCAACGGCTTTCCAGTCAAGCCGCCGACGACGAACGCCGGTGCGCCCGTGACGATTTCACAGGCCTTGCGCGACCTGGAATCCGTCACGGACGAAAGCGTGACGAACCAAAGCCAGTATTTCGTCTCGTCGAAAGCATCGGCTGGCGGCGGACAGGGCGACACGGTGAACGAGGCGGACAAGGTCGCGCTGTGCATCCGCGCGAACGCAAGGGGGCGAATCCAGTTCCACTACAGCCTGCCGCGCCGCCTGACGGTGCGCGAGTGCGCCCGCGTCCAGACGTTCCCGGACGAGTTCGTGTTTCCCTACACGACGCAGCGCAACCTGACTCTGATCGGGAATGCCGTCCCTCCCGTTCTGGCCCACGCCGTCGCCTCCTCGGTCGCGAGCTTCATGCAGGCGACGGACGCCGGCATCAACGATCCACATGCCATTGCCGGCAGACGTGGCTACAAGAGGCACGCGGAACAGTGCGAATTCGTGTTCTAGACGAGCTGGACAACGGAACAAGGAACAAGGACAAGGAGATGCGCAATGCAAGGTCGCGATGAGAAATACCTGAACATTTTCCTTTCGCCCCTTCAGGTCTGCGCGAGCTATTTGCCGGCATTTGGAACGAGCGGAACAGCCGGACTGTCGCTTTCGGACTTCCAGTCGCTGTATGGAGACGACGAGTTCTACTCATGGATCGGCCTGGATGCGCCGCTGGTCTACGCAGCGCACAAGGCTTCCGGCGGACTGACTTCGATCTACAGGCAAATCGGGGTCGGCGCGGAACGGCTGCTGCGCGAAATCATCATGGACGAGTTTGCGTTGACCCAGAAGGAGGTCGAGTGGAGATACGAGTATCGGAAGTCCAGGACACAAAGGGCTTTCCATATTCTTGACGCGCGGATCAGCGTTGACGACCTGAAGGACGACGTACAGGCAAGGCGAGTCCGAGAATGGCTGCAGCGGGCGAGAAAGACCGCGCATGGCGACCCGCGCACGCAATTGCGCGGCGCAATCTTCGAAATTCGGCAGGGATACAAGAGCGCGGACTCGAAGCGGCAGAATGCGGATCTGCGCTTTGGCGCGAGGTCGTATCAGCATGGACACATTCCGGTCGTCGCCGTCTTGTCGTCACAGGTGAGTGAGACGGTTGTCGCACGCTACCGTGACGCCGGGATGCTTGTCCTGACGGGCGTTCGTTCTCACGACCCGACGGTTTCGACATTTGCCTTCTTCGAGAAAGTCGTCGGATATCGCCTCGATGATTTCTTCGTTCGCGTGTCGCCGCGCATCCGGGCGGTTATCCACTCGCTCGTCCAGAAGCTTCTTTCGCCGGAATGACGCAAAACATGCAATCCGCAATTTCATACAGAAGTGGAGTGAAATCCTCTAAACGAAAGGACAGGAGAATGAGGAAAAACATGAAGACGACGTCCGCCGCGTGCGGACTTTGCATCGCCGCGTTCGCGGCATTTGCCCAGGCGTCCGACATCGCCAAATGGGACCCGCGCATGGCGCTGGACGGCGCCGTCGTGACCAACGGAGTCAAGTGGATCGACGGCACGCGCCTCCCGATCGAGGGCCGCGCCTTCGACGACGTCGAGCACTACTACGACCGTCTGCCGGCGAACGTCACCACCAACGTCAACGGCGGCGTCCGCGACATGAAGCACCATACCTCCGGGATGCTCTTCCGCTTCGCCACCGACTCGAAGCGCCTGAGCTTCAGGTGGACGCCCTACAACGACTGGCTCTCGATGGACCACATGCCGTCGACCGGCGTCTCCGGCATCGACGTCTACCGCTGGGACGCGAAGACGTCCGCCTGGCGCTACGTCAACACCGGACGCATCACCGACGCCAAGGCCGGCGGCTCGCTGGCGGTCGACTGGACGCCGGGGACGCCGTGCATCGTGAACCTCCCGCTCTACAACGGGATCAGGAACTTCTCGCTCGGCGTCGACCCCGACGCGACGGTGACGTCCGTCCCGCACCGCAGCGGCGTCGAGAGGCCGGTGGTGTTCTACGGCACGTCCATCACCCACGGCGGCTGCGCCTCGCGTCCGGGCCTCGCCTTCGTGAACCGCGTCGGCCGGGACCTCGACGTGCCGGTCGTGGGGCTGGGATTCTCCGGCTCCGGCGTCATGGAGTTCGAGATGAGCGAGCACCTGGCGCGGATCGACGCGAGCTGCTACGTCCTCGACTGCCTCTGGAACATGTGCCTGACGCCGGCGGAGAACCCCGCCAGGTCGGTAGAGGGCAACTACGAGAAGTTCATCCGCAACCTCCGCGCGAAGCGCCCGGACGTGCCGATCGTCATGGCCGAGCAGTGCGACGTCTTCATGCGCGGGCAGAACGACAAGGACAAGTTCATCCGCCGGCTCTACGAGAAGCTGGTCGCAGAGGGATGGAAGAACCTCGTCTACCTGCCGAAGGACAAGATGTATTCCGGCGACGGAGAGGGCACGGTGGACGGCTGCCATCCGAACGACATCGGCATGGAGTCGCTGGCGAACGCCTTCGGCGGCGCGGTCCGCGAGGCTCTTGGCCTGAAATAGAGACGTCCGTGAAACGCGACGCCGCCGTGGTCGTTGAGGTCGGATAAAGACCATCGCAATGCAGCTTCGCCTTGCTGTTCTCTTTCTCGCCTCCTCCGCCGCCTCCGCTTCGTCCGCAGAGACCGCGCCAGGGTCGGAGACGAACGACGTGGCGGTTCTCTCCCCGGTCGTCGTCTGGGGCGCACGCGAGCGCGTAGCGGCCGCGCCCGTGCACGACGCGCCGTGGGCAAGCGCCCTTCCGTCGTCCGTCGCCGTCCGCGCCCAGGGCGAGTCCGGCACGCTCGTCGACCTCAGCGTCAACGGCTCTGCGTTCTCCGAGGCCGGGATCGTCTTCAACGGCGTGACGCTTCGCAACGCGCAGACGGAGCATTTCAACGCCGACCTGCCCGTGCCCGGCGACTGGCTGGCGCGTCCGCGCGCCGCTACCGGACTCGGGCTCTTCCGCGCCGCCGCCGGACACCCCGCCGGCTCGCTCTCCGTCGCCCTCGACGACCGCCCGGAGCGCGGCGGCAAGGCGACGCTCGGCGCCGGACTGGACGGACTCCTCTTCGGACGCGTCAGCGCCCTTGAGACGTTCTCGGTCGGCGATGCCGGACGCGGCTGGGTCGGCGCCTTCGGCGAGGCCGCCCGCGCCGACAAGATCGACGGATACGACGCCAACCCGATGAGCCGCGCCTCCGCCGGCGCAAGGGCCGGCTTCGGCGCCGAGAACTGGTCTCTCGACGCGCTCGTCTCCTGGCAGTGGCGCGACTTCGGCTGCACCGGCGCATACGGCGCCAACGAGAAGTATCCCGCATGGGAGGAAGACCAGACCTCGCTCGCCACCGCCGTCTGGCGCTACGACGACGGCGACGGACAGCCCGCCGAGATCTCCGTCCTCTGGTCGCGCGGACGCGACGCCTACTGGCTCTACCGCGACAACCCCGACTTCTACGAGAACACCCACCTCGCCGACTCCGTCACCCTGCACGGCGCGACGCGGCGGACGCTCTGCGACTGGGCGTTCGTCGACCTTCGCGGCGACGCGGACGCCGAGGTCTACTCGACCACGCACCACAACAACTACTCAGGCTCCAACCCCAAGACGAAGCACGAGAGATTCCGCCGCTTCCACGGCTCGGTCGCCGCGCTCCCCGGCGTCCGTTTCGGCGACTGGGAGGCGTCCGCCGGCGTCTCCGCCGAGCTCTACAGCGCGTTCGGCACGGCGTGGGCTCCCGCCGGCGGCGTCGCCTGGACTCCCGCCGAGGGTCAGAAAGTCGAGCTCTCCTACCGCGAGGGATGCCGGATGCCGAGCTTCGTCGAGCTCACCTACGACAGCCCCGACTCGAAGGGCACGATCGACCTGCCGCTCCAGCGGACGCGCAGCGTGAACCTCGACTGGACGTGGGACGACGCGGTGCGCCTCGGCGCGTTCGCCATGCGCAGCGAGAACCTCGTCGACTGGCTCAAGCCGAACGCGGCGTCCGGATGGAAGGCGACCGCCCTCGACCCGGTGACGTCGCTCGGCCTCTCCGGCGACGCTCGCTGGGACGCGACGGACGCGCTGACGCTGATCCCCCGCGGCGCGTTCGTCCTCAAGCGGACGGCGAGCGACTACTGGGCGTCGCGCTACGCGATGGACTACCCGGTCGCCGCGCTCTCGGTCGAGGCGTCGTATCGCGTGCTCGAGTGCTGGCGCGTGTCGTATCGCCAGGGCGTCGAGCTCTGGAAGCGCAACCCGGTGCGGCGCGGCTCGCGGGTCAGGAACGTCTCGCGGATCGAGACCGTCCTCGAGGTCCCCGGCGTCAGCGGACTGGAGGTCGCGATGGGGATTTCCGACCTCTTCGGGCAGGCGTTCGAGGTCTGCCCCGGCCAGCGCGCGCTCGGCCTCTCCGGCTATCTCTCGGTGACCTGGCGATGGTAGGCGCGTCGCATAGCCCAGCGGCGTTCGTCGACGACCCGGAGTGGGCGTCGTTCATCCCGGAGCGGAAGGACGCGGCGCGCCAGCGCGGACTGCCGCCGCACGAGGACTGCTCGTCGCTCGACGTCGCGTCGGTGCAGTCGCATCTCCGCGCCGGCGGCGTCCTCGGCGCGATGGACGGATACGAGGAGCGGCCCGGCCAGATAGACATGGCCGGGGCCGTCGCCGCCGCGTTCAACGCCAGGACGCACCTCGCCATCGAGGCCGGCACCGGCGTCGGCAAGTCCCTTGCCTACCTCGTGCCGTCCGTCCTCTGGGCGTGGACGAACGACACGCCTGTCGTCGTCTCCACGGCGACGCGCAACCTCCAGACCCAGCTCGTGGAGTCCGACATCCCGCGCGCCGTGCGCGTCCTCGGCGAGGACGCGGAGAAGTTCCGCGTCGCGCTCCTGAAAGGGCGGACGAACTACCTCTGCCTCCGCGCCGTCGGCGACTTCTTCTCCGCCGGATACTGGACGATGTCCGAGGAGGAGCAGGCGCAGATGCCTGGCTTCATCCGATGGCTTCGCCAGACGAAGGACGGCGACCTGGACTCCTACGAGGGGCTGCCGCGCGCGCTGCTGTCGTGCCCTGGCGAGGAGTGCGGCGGCCGCCGCTGCCCGTTCCGCTCGCGCTGCTTCGTCCAGAAGGCGCGGCAGGCCGCCGCCGGCGCCCACCTCGTCGTCGCCAACCACGCGCTGGTGCTGGCGGAGGCCACCTCGCCCGGCAGCGGGATCCTGCCCGCCTACGGACGGCTGGTCATGGACGAGGCGCACAACCTCGAGGACATCGCGACCGACTACCTGAGCGTCGAGTTTTCCGTGCCAGCGCTGACGCGCGTCCTCAACCGCCTGCGCCGCCGACGCGGCAAGGGGCGCAAGGGCGGCGGCGGCGGCGCGTCCGGCGTCCTCGCCTCCGTCGAACGCCAGTTCCAGAAGGGAGCGTTCAGCGGCAGCCCCGCCGGCGGCGCGGTGCTCAAGGCGGTGTCCGACGCCTCCGGGCTATCCGTCCGCGCCATCGCCGCCGCCGAGAGGCTCGCCGCCGTCGCCGAGCGGCTGCTACGACCGGCGAAGGACGGCGACGTCTGCCGCTACCGCGTCCGCGCCGACGGGACGCGCGAGTTCGCGCGGCGCGGGCTCTTCGCGCCATACGGGGCGGACGACTGGAACGAGGACGAGCTCCGTCAGGCGCAGCAGCGCCTGGAGGCCGCGCTCGCCGCGATGGTCGGGCTTCTCCACGGGCTCCGCGACACGCTCGACGGCGCGACCCCGGAGGGCGAGCTCAACTACCTCGGCGACCTCTCCGCCCAGGTGTCCGCCTCCGCCGAGTCGCTCGTCGCCTTCGCGAACGCGACCGACTTCGCGCTGCGCGGCGACAAGGACACCCACGCCTACTGGGCGGAGCGCGTCACGCCGGCGAAGCGCCCGCCGTACCTGCGGCTCGTCGCCGCGCCGCTTTCGGTGGCGGACGACATGCGGCGGCTCTTCTACGGCGTGAAGGACTCGGTCGTCCTCTGCTCGGCGACGCTCCGCGTGGGCAACGACTTCCGGTACATGGCGCGGCGGCTGGGCATGGGCGAGCGCTTCGAGTTCCTGACGGCGGCGTCTCCGTTCGACTACCTGCGGCAGTCGCTGGTGCTGGCGCTGGACGGCCTCCCGGACCCGTCGGCGCGTCCCGGCGAATACGCGGCCGCGCTGGCGCGGGTGCTGTCCGAACTATTCGCGCAGACGCGCGGACGCGCCCTGGCGCTGTTCACCAGCTACTCGATGATGCGCGAGGTCGCCGCGCTGGCGGCCGGGCCCCTGGCGGACGCCGGGATCACCCTGCTCGTCCAGGGCGAGGGGCTATCGCGCGAGGCGATGACGCGCAGCCTGAGGACGACGGACAACGTGGCGCTCTTCGGGGCGCAGAGCTTCTGGGAGGGGGTGGACGTCGCCGGCGAGGCGCTTTCGTGCGTGGTGCTGGCGCGGCTGCCGTTCGCGCAGGTCGGCGACCCGGTGGTCGAGGCGAGGGCGGAGGCCGTCGCGCGCGCCGGCGGGAGCGCGTTCCGCGACTACTCGCTGCCGGAGGCGGTGATCAGGTTCCGGCAGGGCTTCGGTCGGCTGGTGCGCACCAAGTCCGACCGCGGCGTGGTCGTCGTCTCCGACCCGAGGATCGTGACCAAGAACTACGGGGCGCTGTTCCGCAAGTCGATCCCGGCGCCAGTCCACCCAGTGTCCGACGCCGCCGCCCTTCTCTCCCGTGTCGCGGACTTCCTCGGCTAGGCGACTGCCTTCGCGGACGTTATATATGGTATAATCTCGCCTTCATGGATACTGGAGGGAGAGACGTCGGCTTCTCGGTCCCGAGGGTGACGCGGTTCTACGTGCCCCTGCTTCTGCAGGGGTTCTCCCAGTCGCTGTCCTATCCGCTCGTCGCCGGCATCGTCACCCACGGCGCGTTCGGCGTCGACGCGCTGACCGCGTTCAGCCAGGGCCTGATGATCATGTTCATGGTCGGCGCCCTCGGCGGCGGGCTGGTCACCACCGGCCTGGTGTTCGCCAAGACCTGGCTGGGCTACGTCGCCTTCCGGCGGCTGAACGCGCTGATGATGATCGCGCTCCTCGCGCTCCAGTGCGCCCCCGCCCTGCCGGGGCTGGACTCCCTGGTGTTCGGCGGGCTCTTCCGCCTGCCGCCGGAGCTGGCCGCCGTCTCGCGCGAAACCCTGCTGCTCGGCGTGTTCATGAACGCCGGGTTCTTCCTCCGCAACGTCCCGATGGTGGTGCTGTTCAACAACTTCGAGAGCGGCAAGTCGAACAACGCCACGCTGATGCGGATATTCGCGACTCTGGCGTTCTCGGTCGCCTTCCCCCGCATGGGGCTGGTCGGCCCGCGCTGGGGGCTGTTCGCGCTGACCGTCGGCGTCTGGGTGGAGACGGCCGTCACCTGGCTCTACGCCCGCCCCTACGTCGCGAAGCTGCCGAACCGCCCGGCCGACCCCGACGCGGCGTCCGCCCGCCTGCCGTGGACTGGCGCGATGCTCGCCGACCAGTTCCGCTTCACGCTGCCGCTTGCGCTCGGCGGCTTCCTGCTCGCGAGTTCGCCCCTCGTGGTCGCGGCGTTCGTGGCGCGGACGGCGAACGCGGCGGACATGCTGGCGGTCCACTACGTGACCCTGGGCGTGGCGAACCCGGTAGCGTTCGCCGCGCTCAAGTTCCAGACGGTGGCGGTGAAATTCGCGCCGGACGACTCCCGCGACCGGCGGCTGCTGGCGTATGCGGTCGTCGCCGGGCTTCTTCTCGGACTGATCCCGCTCGCGTTCGCCACGCCGTGGCTGGGCGACTGGTATTTCGGGACGTTCCAGAACGTGCCGGCGCGGATCGTGCCGACGGCGCGGCTGGCGATCGGCGTCTACTCTGCGATCGCCGTCATCCACGCCGTCCGCGCCCGCGTCGAGGGGCTGGCGGCGGCGCGGCGGCGCCCCCAGGCCGTCATGTGGGGGCAGATCGCCTACACCGGCTCGCTGTTCGCGACGCTGGCCGCACTGCTGCCGCTCGGCGTCCCCGGCTGGGCGATGGCCGTCGCGGCGATCTTCGTCGCGCCCGTCTGCGTAACCTTCACCGTGTCCGCCGCCATGCGTGGCGGACGCGCCGCCGCGAAGGCGGTCGCCGTCCCGCTGGCCGCGCTCGCCTGCGCCGGGCTGGCGGCCCTGCCGTCGCCGCGCCTCGGACCCGCCGCGCCGGCGGGCGAGACCGCCGTCGCCGAGGTCGTCGAGGTCGACGACTCCGGAGTCCTCGACCACGGCCTCCTCAGGGCCGGCACCCAGCGGCTCAAGGTCCGCCTCCCCGGCGGCGCCGTCGGGGAGGCGCACAACGAGCTCCGCGCCCAGCCGGAGTTCGACAAGACATTCCGCCCCGGCGACTTCGCCCTCGTCGTCCTCGGCGACGAGCCGCTCGTCGCCCGCGACCACTGGCGCCTCGGCTGGGCCGCCGCGCTCTTCGCCGCGTTCGCCGTCCTGCTCTGCGCCTTCGGAGGCTGGACGGGCGCCAAGGCGCTCTTCAGCTTCGTCCTCAGCTGCCTCGTGGTCTGGAAGGCACTCGTGCCGCTCTGCCTCGCCGGGTGGAACGCCGCCTGGACGTCGTTCGGCGCCGTGACCGTCCTGACCGCCGCCATCATGCTGCTCGTCGCCGGCTGGACGCGCAAGGGGCTCGCCGCCTTCCTCGGCGCGATGCTCGGCGTCGCCGCGTCGCTCGCCCTCGCCGAGTTCTTCTCCGCCGCCATGCACGTCGACGGCGTCACCATGCCGTTCGTCCAGACCCTCCTCTACTCCGGATACGCCGGGCTCGACCTCTCCGACGTCTTCGTCGGCGCGACGATCCTCGCGTCGTCCGGCGCGGTGATGGACCTGGCGATGGACATCGCCGCCGGGATCGGCGAGGTCGCCAGGCACCGCCCCGACCTGCCGCGCCGCGAGCTGCTGATGAGCGGGATGCGCATCGGCCGCAGCGTCGTCGGCACCATGACCACCACGCTGCTGCTCGCCTACTCCGGCGGATACCTCACGCTGCTGATGGCGTTCGCCGCGCAGGGGACGCGCCCCCTGGACTTCCTCAACTCCACGCTCGTCTCCGCCGAGCTGGCAAAGACCCTCGTCGGCAGCTTCGGCCTCGTGCTGGTTGCGCCGTTCACCGCCGTCGTCGGGGCGTTCGTGTTCTCCCGCCATGCGCCGCGCAGAGATTGACGGAATCGACGCGGAGGTCGCGGAGACCTTCCTGGAGCGGGCCCGCGGGCTGATCGGGCGCCGCTCGCTGCCGCCGGGGCGCGGGATGCTGATCACGCGGTGCAACGCCGTCCACACCTTCTTCATGCGCTTCCCGATCGACGTCACCTTCTACGACCGGAACGGAAAGGCGGTCAAGACCGTGCGCGGCGTCCGCCCGTGGCGTCCGCTCGTCTGGGGCGGCTGGCGCGCCGCCAGCGCCCTGGAGACGCAATCGCCGGACGGCGATTTGGTATAATACACGCCAATGAAGAGCAAGAAAGCCCTGACTTGGACGCTCGTCGTCGTCGCGTGGTTCTGGACCGCCTACGAATGCGACACGATCGGCATCGACGTTTTCGACATGCTCCTGAAGCGGTTTCCGGGACAGGTGTGGATCATGGCGGCAGTGCTGTCGTATCTCACCATCGTCTGGATGCCGAAGAACCTCCTCACCCGCGCCGTGATGGGCATCTTCATGCTGATCCCCGCCGAGCTCTTCCCGCTCACGCGGCCGCACCTGCCGGAGAGCGGCTTCGCGCCCGTCCAGCTCCTCGTCGGCCTCGCCTACGTCCTCGCGATCGTCGGGATGTACGGGATGTTCTACCCGTGGCGCGTCGAAGCGGCCCTCGCGCGGATCTTCGGGAAGGGCGAGCGGGCGAGCGGGACGCTCGCCCCTACCAACGGGGACGGTGAAGCGCGGGCGAGCGGGACGCGCGCCCCTACCTGCGGGGAGGGCAAATGAAAGACCTCTTCACGATTCTCCTGACGGTCCTCGGCGGACTCGGGATCTTCCTCCTCGGGATGAAGCACCTCTCGGAGGGGCTTCAGGCCGCCGCCGGCGGCGGGCTCCGCAAGTTCATGGCCAAGGCCACGAGCCACCGCATCGTCGGCGTCGGCTCCGGCATCGTCTCCACCATCCTCGTCCAGTCGTCGTCCATCATCACCGTGATGCTCGTCGGCTTCGTCTCGACGGCGATCATGACGCTGCCGCAGGCGTTCGCCGTCCTCATCGGCGCGAACATCGGCACGACGGCGACGATCTGGATCATCGCCTACGCGCCCGACCCGCAGATGCTCGGCTTCGTCGGCCTCGCCGCCGGCGGCATCATGTATTTCTTCTTCCGCGGCGAGCGCGTCCACCACCTCGGCCTCACCATCATCGGCCTCGGGCTCGTCTTCCTCGGACTCTACTTCATGTCCAAGGGCGTCCAGCCCATCCGCCAGAACCCCGACTTCGCCCACGTCTTCACGAAGATGAGCGCGGACACGATGGCGGACGTCCTCCTCGTGGCGCTCGCGGCGACGCTGCTGACGGCGGTCATCCAGAGCTCGGCGGCGACGATCGCGATCGCGATGGCCCTCGCGACGCAGGGGCTGATTTCCTACGAGGTCGCGATCGCCGTCCTCTTCGGGGCCAACATCGGCACGACGGCGACGGGCTGGATCGCCGCGATCGGCGGCACGGCGGACGCGAAGCGCACCGCCCTCTCGCACACGCTCTCGAACGTGATCGGCTCCCTGGTGCTCGTCTGGTTCTTCCCGCTCTTCGTTAAGCTCGGACAGGTCGTCTTCCCGAACTGGAACGTCGCCGAGGCGATGACCGTCTCCGGCCAGGCCGTCCCCGCCTACACGCACATGACCGCCCCGATCGCCGTCGTGGACACCGTGTTCGCCGTCTGCCGCGGCATTCTCTTCTTCCCGTTCGTGAAGCCGTTCTGCCGCCTCGTCGAGTGGATCATCAAGCAGCCGGAGAACGAGAAGCCCCACCTCTCCGCCCTGAAGGTCGGCGCGAAGATCTCGCCGGTGATCGCCTGCGACCAGGCCCTCTGCGAAGTCGACTTCATGAAGCAGTCCGACCTCGAGCTCCTCGACTGCGCGCGCAAGGTCCTCTCCGGCGCGACGGCGGACGACGACGGGCCGGAGAAGCACATCGTCCACCGCGAGGACATCCTCGACAACGTCCAGCGCGAGGTGACGGAGTTCCTCGGCGCGATCATGTCGAAGCGCCTCTCGTGGGACGTCGCCGAGC
>CAVCXQ010000018.1:0-11973 GCA_963606275.1 uncultured Muribaculaceae bacterium
AATTCGCTGAATTTCAAAAATTCGCTGATTCGCTAATTCGATTATTCAATTATTCGATTATTCGATTATTCAATTATTCAATTATTCGATTATTTCCCTCTCCCCCGCCTCAGCCCCCGGAACAGGCCGAGGAGCGCGACGAGGGCGGGCATGAGGCCGATGTTGACGACCTTGAGCCGCAGGCCGAGCGAGTCGATCTCTGAGGTGAGCTCCTTGCGGACGTTCTTGAGCTGCCGGCGCGTGTCGGCCTGCGCCTTGCGGAGTCGCGCAATCTCGTCCTGTTGCTCCGGCGAGAGGATGAAGCGCTCGTCGCCGCTCTTCTGCTTCTGCAGCGCGGCGAGCCGCTGCTGGGTGGCCTGGAGCTCCGCCTCGAAGTCGGCGGCCTTGCTCTGCCACTGGCGCATCGCCTTCGCCTCGAGCTCGTTGACGACGGTGAACGGACGGTCGGTGGTGCCGCGCGAGCGCACCCCGATGAGCTCCTCGCGTCCGGCGAACTGCTCGATCGCGTTCGAGAACAGCGTCAGGTTGTCGTTGATCAGCTGCGGGATGCTGCCGAACGGCGTCTTGATCATCCGCACGCAGAAGTCGTCCGCGAGGAAGTCCGAGTCCGCGAAGAGGAGCACCGCGCCATGTCCCTCGGCGAGGGCCTTGGAGACGTCGTTGGTTCCGTCGGGTCCCTTCGGGAACGCGGTCTTGAACGTGCCGGAGAGGCGCGCGGCAAGGACGCGCTCGTGTCCGTCGGGGACCATCTCCTTGAGTCCGCCGCCGAACTGGACGGTCATGCGGTCGACGGCGCAGGAGTAGTCCTTGGAGGTGGTGACGACCGGCTCGAACTTGAGGTCCATGTCCTTCTTCTCGAAGGAGAAGGCACCGGCGAAGGGGAACATGACCTGGGAAAGCCCGTTGACGAGCAGGTCGCCCTTGTCCATGTTTGCGGGCCCGAGCGAGAGGAACGCCGGGTTGTCCTCCGCGCCGCCGCGTCCGTCGCTGAGCTTGGTGGAGGCCTCGAGGTCGCCCGTCACCTTGCCGGTGTCGAACTTCACGCCCCAGGAGTCGAAGAGCCTGCCGAGGGTGGAGGGCCCGTCGCCGCCGCCCATCTGCATCATCATGGGATTCTGCTTCTGGCGCGAGGCGATCATGTCCTTGACGCTGAACGGGTCGACGCAGGCGATGAGCTTGCCGCCGCGCAGCACGAACTGGTCGATCGCGTAGAGCGTCTTGTCCGAGAGGTCCTTCGGGTGGACGACTACGAGCGCCTTGACGTCGGCGTCGATCTCCGCCGCGTCGGCGGGGACGCTGCGGACGTCGTAGTCCTTGCCGAGCTCGGCGAAGGCGGCCCAGCCCTCCGGCGGGCGCTGTCCCATCTGCATCATCATCATCGGGTTGGACTGTCCGCCGAGGACGTCGGGGAGGGAGGTCAGGACGCCGACGACGGGGCGTTCGGGCCAGGCGACGCGGGTGACGAGGCGGGTGAGGTCGTATTCGAGGGTGGACTCGGTGCGCGGCGAGAGTGCGGGCAGGGTCTGCTCGCTGTCGCCGCAGACGGCGACGACGCCGAAGTAGACGGGGTTCCCGAAGGGGTTGACGGTCTGCGGCTCGACGCCGTAGCGCTGCGCCCACTCCTCCGCGTCGGAGTCGGGCTTCGGGTCGTATGCCTCGAGGACGACGCGTCCGCCGGAGGCGCGCTCGTATTCCTTGAGCAGGTTCTGGACGCGCGCGGCGTAGGTCTTGAGCTGGGCGGGCATGTCGGCTGCGGACGAGCTGACGTAATACTTGAGCGTGACGTCTGCGTCGAGCTTGGCGATGACGGCCTTGGAGCCCTTGGAGAGGGTGTAGAAGCGCTCGGCGGTGAGGTCGGCGCGGAGCGGCAGGCTGGCGAGGATGACGTCGGCGGCGACGACGGCTGCTGCGAGCGCGACGAGTCCGACGGCGCCCTTCGAGGCGCCGCGGCGTCCGTCGGTGACGGTCTTGGCGGCGGCGAGCATGAAGACGACGACGCCGAGGTAGTAGCCGACGTCGGCGAGGTCGACGACGCCGCGGCGCAGGGCCTCGAAGTGCGTGAGGAGCGAGCAGGAGGCGAGGCCGTTGACGATCGCGGAGGGGACGCCCCAGTTGGCGACGGCGGAGGTGATCGGGTCGAAGCCGACGAGCATCAGCGCGAGGACGAGCGCGAGCGAGACGACGAAGCCGACGACGCTCGTGCGCGAGAGGGTGGAGGCGAAGAGGCCGATCGCGGCGGCGGCGCCGGCGAAAAGCAGCGAGCCGAGGTAGCCGCAGCAGACGACGCCCCAGTCCGGCGAGCCGAGGTAGCCGGCGGTGAGAGGCACCGGCACGGTCAGCGCGAGCGCGATCGCGAGGAAGCTCCAGGCGGCGAGGAACTTGCCGACCAGGGCCTCGGTCGCGGTCACGGGGAGCGTGAGCAGGAGCTCGGCGGTGCCGTTGCGGCGCTCGTCGGCCCAGAGTCCCATCGTCGCCGCCGGCACCAGGAGCAGGTATACCCAGGGGTGCCAGAAGAAGAACGGCGTCAGGTCGGCCTGCCGGCGCTCGTAGAAGAACGCGACGCCGAACGTCATGAAGCCCACCAGCACCAGGAACGCGACGAGGAACACGTACGCCACGGGCGAGTCGAAGTAGGCCTTGAACTCGCGCTTGAATATCGCCTTGATGTTTCTAAACATGGTTTCCACCCATCATTCAATCATTCAATTCAATTATTCGTTTATTCGATTATTCGATTATTCGATTATTTCCCCTCGCCCATCGTCAGCTGCCTGAACACGACGTCGAGGCGGCGTCCGGCGGGGTCGAGCGCCTTGAGCTCGTCGGGGGTGCCGTCGAACTTCTTCTCGCCGTCGGCGATGACGACGACCTTCGTGCAGACGGCGTCGACCTCCTCGAGGATGTGCGTCGAGATGACGATCGCCTTGCCTTTCGCGGCCATGGACTTTATCATCTCGCGGACGGCGAACTTCTGGTTGGGGTCGAGTCCGTCCGTCGGCTCGTCCATGATCAGGACCTTGGGGTCGTGGATGATGGCCTGGGCGAAGCAGGTGCGCTGGCGGTAGCCCTTGGAGAGGGTTTCGATCGTCTGGCGGCGCACCTTCTCGAGCTTCGCGTCGGCGACGACGCGGCGCACGGCCTCGTCGGCCGCCTTGCCGGAGAGGCCGCGCACCTCGGCGACGAAGCGCAGGAAGTCCTCGACGGCCATCGCGCGGTAGCTCGGCGCGGACTCCGGCAGGTAGCCGAGGTCGCGCTTCGCCGCGAGCGGGTCGGACACGACGTCGTGCCCGTTGATGACGGCGGTGCCGGCGGTGGGCGGCAGGAAGCCGGTGATCATCCGCATGGTGGTCGACTTGCCGGCGCCGTTCGGGCCCAGGAAGCCGAGGACCTCGCCCGCCGCGACGGAGAAGGACACGCCCTTCACCGCGTGGAACGAGCCGAAGTCCTTCTTCAGGTTCTTTACTTCAAGCATGACGTTGTTCTGTCTCTCTCTTGGGTTTCACGGGAGCGGCATTATACCATTTCCCGCACACGACGGAGAGAGTATGGACTTTATTTGTTAACGGAGTGTAAACGGACGGCTTCAGAGAAGTCACAGCCCCGCCGCCCCGGAACGCCGCGTCTTCGTCCGAAGACCGGCTTTTGTGGTATACTTCCCGACATGATCGAAAGAGAGAAGATGAAGGGCGGGGGCTCGTAATGCCATGAACCGCGCCGCCATCCGCTCCGCGTTCTTCTACGTCCTCATCAGCCTTCCGGCGGCGATGGTGGTCGGCGTCGGCGCATACAACGTCGTCCGCGACGTCCCGAAGGCCATCCGGCAGGAGCCGCGGCGGATCAGCGGCGTCTATCGCGACGTCGCCGAGGGCATCGCCGAGAGTCCGGACTCGTTCGCGTCCATCGAGGAGCGTCCGAGGGGCTGGCGGCAGAACGGCAGGATCAACGGATCTCCGTGGGGCTACGCGGCGGAGCCGGGCTCGGCGGAGGCGGCGGTCTGGTGGAGGCGCGGCGAGCGCGACTTCCGCGTCGCGCGCGTTCCGGCGGAACGTCCGTTCCCGTATGCGCTGGTGTTCTACGGCGGAGGAGGCGTCGTCGCCGTCGTGCTGGTCGGGCTGACCGCGTTCGCGCTAGCGTGCTTCCGCCGCTTCATGCGCGAGCGCGACGACTTCCTCGCGGCGACGGCGCACGACCTCACCACCCCGCTCGTCGGAATGCGCTACATGATCGGACGCGACGACGGCGAGGCGCGGCGGCTCAACGAGCGAATGCTGCTGATCGTCGAGAACATCAAGGAGTTCATGCGGCTCGGCGGACGCCGCCGGCCGCCGAAGGCTGATAAGTTCGACGTCGCCGCGCTCGCACGAGAGGCATACGCGCTCTTCGCCGCCGACTACGACGACCTCGGGCAGAGCGTGGCGTTTTCCGGCGACGGGCCTCTCCGAGTCCGCGCCGACGAGACCTGGACGCTGCAGATTCTCTGGAACCTGTTCGGAAATGACCTCAAGTACGCCGCGCCATACGGACGCGTCGAGGTGCGATTCCGCCGCGATGGCGGCTTCGCCTGCGTGGAGTTCGCGGACGAGGGACAGGGGATGACGCGGCGGCAAATGCGCCGCGCCTTCGACCGCTACTATCGGGCGAAGGACGTCCTGAAGTCGGGCAAGGGCGGCTTCGGCATCGGGCTGTGCGCGGCGCGGGAGTTCGCGCGGGCGATGGGCGGCGGGCTTTCGGTGCGCGCGAACTCGCCGAGGGGATGCGTGTTCACGCTCCGCCTGCCTGTTGCGGCGCTGCCTTGCGAGAGGGAGGGGAATTTGCTATTCTACGGCGCGGACGCGGAAAACCGCGCCGCCCCAACGAAATGAAAGCAAGAGAAAGACAGACCGTCGAGCAGCTCAACGGACGCTACGGCGCACCGGGCCGCATCGTGTTCCGCACCGGCTTCGCCGGATACCCGAACGTCGTCATCGCCAACCGCTACGGCACGGCAGAAGTCTCGCTGCTCGGCGCGAACGTCCTGTCCTACCGCCCGACTGGCCTTGGCGAGGTAATCTTCCGCCCCGCGAAGACCGACTCCGAATACAACCGCGGCGACAAGTTCCACGGCGGCGTGCCCGTCTGCTGGCCTCAGTTCGGCAACCGCTTCTCGAAAGACCTCCCCCAGCACGGCTTCGCGTCCGTCATGGTCTTCGAAGTCCGAGGAACGGAGTATTCCGAGGACGTCACCGAGATCACGCTCGGACTGAAGTCCGACCTGGTCACGAAGACTCTCTGGCCGCATGAATTCGACTTCGAGGTCAAGGTTTCCGTGTCGATGAAGCTGAACCTGTCGATGACGACGAAGAACGCCGGGGACAGTCCCTTCGACTTCAGCTGCGGCTTCCACCCATACTTCCGTCTGCGCAACCGGGACGACGCTTCGCTGCGCGGGCTGGACGGATGCGAGTTCGTCGACGCCGCCGCGCCGGCCGAGACGCGCGGGACGCAATCCGGCGACTTCCGCCTCGACCTCGCGCCAGACCACGTGTTCTGGCTAAAGCAGTCTCCGCGCCACGCCTTCGCCGTCCTCGACCCCGGCTCGAAGCGCGCGATCGCGGTCGCGTCGTCGGGCAACGACCGCCTCGTCGTCTGGAACTCGGGGCATTCAAAGGTCGTCGACCTGGCCGAGGACGACTGGCGGCGCTACGTCTGCGTCGAGCCAGTGTCGGACTGGCCGGGCGGACGCACCCTCGCGCCAGGCGAGAGCCACGTTCTCTCCGTCGCGATACAGGCTCACCTCGACGGCGCGGAGATTTCGTGAACTAGCGGAGGTAGCTCGCCCTCCTGGGCGGCAAGATACTCCTTCGCAAGGGACAGACCCTCCACGCTGTCCAGTCCGCCGACGGCGTCCGCCAGCTCGGAGCGCAAGACCGAATAGGACTCTCCGCCGCGCCGGTGGGTGAACTTTATCTCGGCGTCGCCGGGGAAGTTGAAGAGCGTCGTCATCGCCGCGACTATGTCCCCCGTCGGCGGCAGGTCGACGCTCGAGGCGTCCAGCGCATACCGAAGCGTCGTGCCTTTCCCTGGCGCAGACTCCAGCTCGCATGCGCCGCCGCACGCCTCGCACATCTGCTTCAGGATCGGCAGCCCCAGCCCGACGCGACGCTTGTCGTGCTTGCCAGGCTCGGAATAGAACGGATCGAACGCGCGCGCCAGCGTCGCAGCGTCCATCCCCTTGCCGTCGTCGACGACGGAGACGGATATCTTCCCGCCCTCCTCCACCAGGTCGACGGACACGTGACGCGCCCCGGCCTCCAGAGAGTTCTGGACGGTGTCGGCCATGACGTCTGCGAGCGAAGCGTGCATGGCGGACTCCGGCGGCTAGACGACGGCGACGTAGGGGTCGCCGCAGAGCGAGCAGACGCCGCCGTCGTGGACGGGAGCGCCGCAGTTCGGACACTTCTTCTCGAGAACTTCCCCGCAGAACGCGCAGAACTTGCCCCCGACCGGATCGGCCTTCTCGCGGTCTGGAAGTGCGAACCTGCGTCCATCGACTTCGTAGACATGGTTCGTCGGACACGCCGGATTCGGACAAAACCCCTTTGCGCCGCCAAAAGGCGCGGCAGAGCGGACAGGCTCGGCAGCCGCCGAATCGCCGCGCTTCTCCAGGTCGATGCCGAACTTCTCCGCAAGACGGGCGACGACCTCGTCGTTCAGCTTCGTTCCGTCACCTTGCTCGAACATTGATAGAGCGGACTGCTTGCAGCCGACCTCGGCGGCAACGACGCTCTGCGAAAGCTTCGCAGCGCGTCGCGCCTCCTTGATCCTAAGGCAGATCTCTGGCTCCAGCGATGTCATCGGTTGCGTAGTATACCCTTTGTTCCTTAACCGCGCAATGGGGAACTTATCAACACTATAAACAGAAATATCAACTTATCTACAAGAATATCAACTTGTCAACTGTTGATTGTTGATATTTTATCAATAGTTGCGGGCGATGATTTCGGACGGCAGGAGATATTCTTCGCCGTTCTTGTGCGAAAGACCCATTTTCTGCAGTCTTTCAATCACAACGCCGGAAATGACGTTCGCATTCTCGGTGAACATCTTCTCCAGTTCCTCGCGTCGATGCACCAGCTCGCCGTTCGGCTCGTTGGCGACGAGAACACTCTCCAGAACCTGGGCGCGGCGGAAGCGTCCGTCCTTCTCTGCCGCGTCGCGGGCGTCGCGAATGGCCTCAAGAACGTGATCTCGCGTCTCGCCTTCAAACTTGTCGTCAATCTCGACGCTGCGCTCAAGCAACGCCACCTGGTTGGCGGCGTCGCGTTCCTTGTTCCTGACAAGAACTTCGCCAAGCCCGGACAGTTCGTCATTGACCTTCTTCAACGCCGCGTTGGCCTGAGCGGTCTCCGCCCTTGCCTTCACCAGCTGCGAGCTAAGCGCGTCGACCTCCGCCTGCAGTGAGGCGTTACGCGCCTTGAGGGAGGCAATTATCTCGTCCTGCTCCGCCTTGTCGGCCGCTAGCGACTCGACCACTGCCTTCTGGACGTCGATTTCCTCCGGCTGCTCGGTCTGGACGTCGTCGGTATCCGGCGTCTCGTCCTGACGGTTCAAAAACTCGCTGATTTCCATTTATTCCTGATCCTTGATGTGCTGTCCCTTGCGCTCGCATCCCTCGTAGACGAACAGACGGCAGTCTATCGGCCCGTTGAAGAACGGGACGCGGCGGCGGTAGTAAAGGTTGACGAGATGCGCCAGCTCCGGATTGCCGGTGATGAGTCCGCCGACATATCCGCCGCACTTCTCGTTCATGAAAGTCCCAATGCGCTCGTAGACGTCCGCCAGCTCCTTCGGATCGCCGAGGCGAATGCCGTATTCGGGATTGAAGAACACGCATCCCTTCTCGTCCGGAACCGGCGTGTCCGCGAAGTCGCAAGCCTTGAACTTGATGTAGGTGGAGACTCCGGCGGCGATGGCGTTGGAGTGCGCGTTCTCCACTGCCTCTGGCGAGATGTCGGTGGCTATGATCGGCGGAAGGTTCTCCGTCCGCTCCGCTTCCTTCGCCTCGTGGACGAGGTCGCGCCAAACTTGCTCCGGCGTCGAAGGCGTCCGCTGGCGACGAACTGCTGAACTTCTCTCCTCGCCTGGAAGAATGCGGTTGTATCCCTTTATAGACTGGAACGCGAAGTGTCCCTTGAGCAGGCCAGGCGCTCGGTTCATCGCCATCATCGCCGCCTCGATCGCCGGCGTTCCGCTTCCGCACATCGGCGAGACGAACGGAGTGTCGCCCTTCCAGCCAAGAGCCATGATGCACGCGGCGGCGAGCGTCTCCTGCATCGGAGCGGATCCTGGAATCTTGCGATATCCGCGCTTCGAGAGCGGCTCGCCAGACGTGTCGAGATAGATGATCGCCTCGTCGCGCTCCCAGTAGACGAAGACCGCCGCGCCAATGTTCTCTCCGCCTGAGTCCGGCCGCCGCTGGCACTTCTCTCTCATGCGGTCGGCGATGGCGTCCTTGGTGTAGAGCGACGGAAGCCTCGTGTCGCGGATCGTCATGTTGTGGACGACCGACGACACCGAGAAATATCCGTCGGCGTCCAGCAGGTTCTCCCAGTCAATGGAAAGAGCGCCTTCGTAAAGATCCTTGATGCTACTGCACGGCATCCTAAGGAGCGGGACGAGCACGCGGTGCGCAGTCCGCAACCAGAGGTTCAACCGCATGACGTCGCGCATGGCGCCGCGCACTACGACCGTGTTCTCGGTCTTGTCGATGGGCGTGTAGCCCATCGCGCGAACCTCCAAGTCAGTCCACTGCGAGAGTTCCTTCGCGCAGGAGACGATTATCGGATAGTTCTTGTCAGTCCAGAGTTTCATCGCGCGCTGCGTTTCAGCCGACGCGCAGGGGCATCAGGATGTAGAGGAACGGAATCGAGCACTTGATCACCGCAGGAGAGTGTCCGTCGGTGATGTTCACCACCACCTCGTCGTCGTCGATGGCCTTGAGGCAGTCGATGACGTATGCCGGGTTGAAGAGGATCTCGATCTTCTCGCCGGCATACTTGATCGGCACTTCGTCCTTCGCCTCGCCGATGTCGGACGCGGCGGACGTCACGGTGAGCTTTCCGCTGGAGAAGATGAGCCTGGTGGAACGCGCTTCGTCCACTGTAAGGACGCTGGCGCGCTCGAGCGCATCGAGCAGAAGCTGGCGGTCGACGCCGATGTGCTCCTTGGTGTCCTGCGGAATCACCTGGCGGTAGTTCGGGTAGACATCGTCGACGAGCTTCGAGTAGAGCATCAGGTTGTCGATCTTGAAGCAGATCTGCGACTTCTGCACCATCATCGAGAGCTCGGTCTCGCCGTTAAGCGAGCGCTGGAGCTCGGAGACCGCCTTGATCGGCAGCACGATGTCCTTCTCGGCGTCGGACGGAAACTCGACCTCCTGCTCAACGAGCGCTAGGCGGCGTCCGTCGGTCGCCACCATCGTCAGCTTCTGGTCCTTGAAGCTCAGCAGGACGCTGCGGAGCGTCCGGTGCGTGTCGTCCTGGCTGGCGGCGTAGAACACCTTGCGAAGCATGTCCTTGAACGTCGCCTGCTGGACCTTGTAGGCGAAGGCGTCCTCGTCCTTGGGAATCTTCGGGAAGTCGGTCGCGGGAAGTCCGGTGAGGGTGAACTTCGCGTTGCCGGCGACGATCGTCGCGCGGTCCTTGGCGTCCGTCTCGAACACGACCTCGCCTTCAACGACCTTTGCAATCGCGTTGAAGAGAAGCTTGACCGGCGTCGTCGTGCTGCCGGCCATCTCGACCTCGCACGGACACACCGCGCGAATGGAGATGTCAAGGTCGGTCGTCGTCATGACCAGCTCCTTGCCGTTCGCCTCGAGAAGGACGTTGTTGAGGACTGGAAGCGAAACCTTGCTGGCGACAATGTTCTGGACGGACTTCAGTCCCTCGAAAAACTGCGACCTGGCGATCTTGAACTTCATCTTGTTTTCTCCTGATGTGCGTGGTTGGTGAATTGTATCAAATAATAGTGAATAAAGATAGAGTAGGTTAGTTCATACTAGTAGGTGTGTAGACAGTGTAGACAACCTCTCGAAGCCCTGTTTTCATTGGCGCAATCAGCGTCTCCGCCTGTTGACTGAAGGTTGAACATCCTTTGCATGCATGTTTACAGCCTTTTCTGTCCTCATGGTTTCTGTAGACAAGTAGGTGCGTTGGCTTCAAGTTGTCTTCAGCATCTCTCAATGATGTCAATCAAGTCCGTCTTTCGCCGAACATCCGAATTCCGAGAGGATTTCATCGAGTGTAGACTTCAAGTCCGGCTCGACCTCCAGACGCTTTTCTATGGTCTTCACGCCGTGCAGGATCGTGGCGTGCGACTTGTCGAACGACTTTGCTATCTCAGGAAGGCTCTTCTGTGTGAACTTTCGCGAGATATACATCGCCATCTGCCGCGGCGTCACCAGCGACTGCGTCCGCTCCGATGAGAGTATCTGGTCTATCGAGACGTTATATCGCTTCGCGATTGACTGCTGGATCTCCTGCACCGTGAGTTTTCTGAGTGACTTCTCCTTCTCTATGTAGTTGGAGAGGATGTGGAACAGCTTGTCGTCCGTAAGCGTCGTCGTGGGCTCGAACTGCCTGAACATATGGACGCGCTTCAACGCGCCTTCCATCGCCCTGACGTGGCTCTTGATGTTCTCCGCGATGAACTCCAGGGCATTGTTGGGGACGCTTGGGACGAGCGATTCCGCCTTCTTCTTGAGAATCGCCAGCCTCGTCTCGTAGTTGGGAGACTCGATTTCCTGAACCATTCCGCCTTCGAAGCGCGAGATCAGACGCTCTTCGATCGACGGAAGATTCTTCGGCGCGACGTCGGACGTCATCACGATCTGCTTCTGAGCCTGCTGAAGGGCATTGAAGGTGTTGAAAAACTCCTCCTGGAACTGCTTTCCCTTCTGGAGGAACTGGACGTCGTCCACCATCAGCAAGTCCATCTGGCGGTAGCGCTTGCGAAAACTCTCTATGACGCCGTTCTGAAGCGCGTTAACGAACTCGTTCAGGAACTCTTCGGCGGTGAGGTAGCAGATGTTGAGGGACGGATTTTTCTTCTTCAGCTCGTTGCCGATGGCCTGCATCAGGTGGGTCTTGCCGAGCCCAGTCCCGCCATGGATGAAGAGCGGGTTGTAGTTGCTCTTGCCGGGGTTGGAGACGACGCCCTGCGCGGCGGAGAGAGCCCAGCTGTTGGACGCTCCTCTCACGAACGTGTCGAAGGTGTAGTCGGCGTTGAGCGGCATTGTCGAGGAGAGAGCTGGTCTCGCTGGCTGTGCCGGCTGATGCGCGGGAACTGCCGCGACGGACGCCATCTGTTTCTGCTGCTCCGCCTTTTCCGCGCCGGCGTTTTCGTCGTGGCGGAAGGAGATGTCAACAACCTCTTCGGTGGAGACCAGTTCCAGACACTTCCGGATGCGGTCGGAATACTTCTCGCGCAGGAACTCGGCGGTATAGGCATTGGTCAGGGTGATGACGAATGAACTGCCTTCTTGTGTTACCGAGGTTATCGTAGAAAAATAACGCTCTACCTGCCTTTTCTCGTCATCTGAGTTCAGGGTGGACAAATAGATTTTCTTTGCTCTTTCCCAGATGTCTCTCGCGTTTTCTTCGTTCATGATGGCGTCGTTCTTGCTTCTTCGTTTTTCGGCACTATGATACCAAAAATACGCCCTGAGTTGTGAAACAAGAAATCAACTTATGACTACAGGTTATAAACAAGTTGTTTACAGTGGTTCGTAATGGAATGTCTGGGCAATAGTCTTGCCCTGAACGGCTCGCTGCGGGCAGCAGTCCGCTCCGAGGTTTTTCGCGGGCCCCGCCGACAGGCCGTCGCCGAGGTGAACAGAACGCGCGTCTTTCGCTTCCGCATACGCCCACCGAGGCGAACCGGCGCGTCGCCAGGCCCGTCGGCCCGCGAAAAACTCTCCGCGGCTCTGCCCTCCGC
>CAVCXQ010000019.1:0-11400 GCA_963606275.1 uncultured Muribaculaceae bacterium
TCGTCGACGTAGCGTCCGAGCGCGAGGGCGCCGCGGTCGTCGCCGCCGACGTCGACGACGACGCGGGTGGCGCGGTCGGCGACGAGGGCGTAGGTCTCCTTCGGGAGCGCGGGGAAGTCGACGTTGGAGTTCGCGTAGTCGGAGACGACGAGGCCGATGCCCTCGGCGGCGAGCGCGGCGGCGGAGTCCTTGGTGCGGAAGTAGGGGTTTACGATGTCGAGGTCGGCGATGCAGCACGGCCTGACGGCGCGGGCGAAGTTGAGCGCGAGGTTGGTCTTGCCGCTGCCGTAGTGTCCGGCGAAGAGGGTGATGCGCCTGCAGTCCATCGTGTTCATTTCCTCCCCGCCCCTCCTTCGATGCCGAGCGCGCGGTAGGCGAGGTCGGTGGCGACGCGCCCCTTCGGGGTGCGCTCCAGGTAGCCCTCCATGATCAGGAACGGCTCGTAGGCCTCCTCGATGGTGTCCGGCTCCTCGGAGACGGAGACGGCGATGGTGGCGAGGCCGACCGGCCCGCCGCCGAATTTGACGCAGACCGTCTCGAGGATCTTCCTGTCCATCTCGTCCAGCCCTCGCGGGTCGATCTCGAGCAGCGCGAGCGAGCTCCTGGCGACCTCTCCGGTGATGAAGTTGCCGGCGTTGACCTGGGCGTAGTCGCGGACGCGGCGGAGGAGGTTGTTGGCGATGCGCGGGGTGCCGCGGCTGCGGCGCGCGATCTCCATGGCCCCGTCGTCGTCGACGCCGACGGACAGCCTGCCGGCGGAGCGGCGGACGATCTCGGCGAGCTCCTGCGGCTCGTAGTAGGAGAGGCGGTTGACGAGGCCGAAGCGGGCGCGCAGCGGCGCGGCGACAAGCCCGATGCGGGTGGTGGCGCCGACGAGGGTGAAGCGCGGCAGGTCGAGGCGCACGGAGCGCGCGTTCGGGCCCTGGTCGAGCAGGATGTCGATCGCGAAGTCCTCCATCGCCGAGTAGAGGTATTCCTCGACGGTCTTGGCCATGCGGTGGATCTCGTCGATGAAGACGATGTCGCCCGGCTCCAGGGAGGTGAGGAGCCCCGCGAGGTCGCCGGGCTTGGTGACCACCGGGCCGGAGGTCGTCTTGACGTTCACGCCCATCGCCTCGCCGAGGATGTAGCTCAGCGTGGTCTTGCCGAGGCCGGGCGGTCCGGAGAACAGCACGTGGTCGAGCGACTCGCCGCGCTCCTTGGCGGCCTTGACCGCCAGCAGCAGGCGGTCGCGCACCTTCTGCTGCCCGACGAAGCCCTGGAAGTCCGTCGGACGCAGCCTGTTGTCGAACGCGGTCGACCGGTTCAGCTCCTCGCTCTGCCGTTCCTTCACAGGATGTGCCCCATCTTCTCGCGTTTGGTGTCGAGGTAGCGGCGGTCGTGGTCGTTCGCGGGCACGACGATCGGCACGCGCTCGACGATCTCAAGTCCGTAGCCCTCGAGGCCGGCGACCTTGCGCGGGTTGTTCGTCAGCAGGCGGAGCTTGCGGATCCCGAGGTCGACGAGCATCTGCGCCCCCTCGCCGTAGTCGCGCAGGTCTGGCGGGAAGCCGAGCGCGACGTTCGCCTCCACGGTGTCGAGGCCCTCCTCCTGCTTGCGGTAGGCGTGGAGCTTGTTGGCGAGGCCGATGCCGCGCCCCTCCTGGCGCATGTAGAGGACGGCGCCGCGCCCCTCTTTCTCCACCATCTCCATGGCGCGGTGCAGCTGCGGCCCGCAGTCGCACCGCTCCGAGCCGAGGACGTCGCCGGTGAAGCATTCGGAGTGGACGCGCACCAGGACGGGCGACCCGTCCGCGACGTCGCCCTTGACGAGCGCCAGGTGCTCGAGGCCGGAGACGCGGCTCTTGTACATCGTGAGCCTGAAGTGCCCGTGCTCGGTCGGCAGGTCGACGCTCTCGACGCGCTCGACGAGGCGGTCGTGGCGGCGGCGGTAGGCGATCAGCTCCGCGACCGTCGTCATCTTCAGCCCGTGCCGTGCCGCGAACGCCGTCACGTCGGGGAGGCGCGCCATCGTGCCGTCGTCCCTCATGATCTCGCAGCAGAGCCCGGCCTCCTTAAGCCCGGCGAGCCGGCAGAGGTCGACCGTCGCCTCGGTGTGGCCGGCGCGGCGGAGGACGCCGCCCTCGCGGGCGCGCAGCGGGAACATGTGGCCGGGCCGGCGGAAGCCGTCCGGCGACGCGTCGTCGCGGACGCACTTGAGCGCGGTCAGCGAGCGCTCCTCGGCGGACACGCCGGTCGTGGTCTCGGTCGCGTCGATGGAGACGGTGAAGGCGGTCTGGTGGTTGTCGGTGTTGGCCGCGACCATCTGCGGGAGGCCGAGGCGGTCGCATAAGGCGCCGCTCATGGGCATGCAGATCAGGCCGCGCGCGTGGGTCGCCATGAAGTTGACGTTCGCGGTCGTGGCTGACTCGGCGGCGCAGATGCAGTCGCCCTCGTTCTCGCGGTCGGCGTCGTCCGTCACGACGACGACCTCGCCGCGCCGGAGCGCGGCGATGCATTCGTCGACCGAGCCGGCGCCCGGCGCGGCCTTCTCCTCTTCTCTCATGCCGCGAATTATACCAAATCGCGGCGTCGCGGTCTGACGAAGCGACCCCATGAATCCGTACGTAGTGATGACGATGCGCGGGATTTGCTATACTATCCGCCATCGCCTCGGCGATCCTCGCGCAGGTCGAGACGGCGGGCGGCGGACGACAGGAGCATGAGGCGACATGACAAAACGGAGGAAACGAGATGAAGCTGCTGTTCATCAGCGACGTGCACGGCGTGCCGTCCGCCCTTGAGGCCGCGTTCGCGGCCGCCGACCCGCTCGGCTACGACCGCATCGTGCTTCTGGGCGACCTGCTCTACCACGGGCCGCGCAACGGGGTGCCGGACTTCTACGACCCGGTGAAGGTCGCGAAGATGCTCAACGCCCGCAAGGACAAGATCGTCGCCGTGCGCGGCAACTGCGACGCCGAGGTCGACCAGATGATGTTCGAGTTCCCGATGATGGCCGACTACGCCGTCGTCGACGCGGGGAAGGAGACGTTCTTCTGCACCCACGGGCATCTCTGGAACGAGAGCCGCCTGCCTCCGCTCGGCATGGGCACGGTGCTCGCCCACGGCCACACGCACATAGCGGAGCTGAAGCGGCTCGGGTGCGGCCTCACGATCTTCAACCCCGGGTCGGTGTCGCTCCCGAAGGGCGGCACGTCGCGCTCGTTCGGCTACTTCGACGGCGAGACGCTCCGCCACTACGCGACATGACGGAACGCTGCCGCATCGAGGTCGCGGGGCGGCTGCCGCGCTCCGTCGGACTGTCGCGGGGCGAGCTGCGCCGCGCGGCGGGGCTGTTCGCCGCGAGGAGCGGGGCGCGCGTCGGCGTCCGGTTCCGCGAGGTCGCGGTCGTCCTGCAGGACGACGCGGCGTCCGCCGAGGTGCACCTGGCGATCAACGGGGCGGAGGGGCCGACGGACGTGGTGACGCAGCGCTATGACGCGATGCCCGGCGAGGTGCCGGGGGTCTACGGCGAGCTCTACGTCAACTGCGACCGGGCGGAGGAGGCGGCGCCGCGGCGGCGCGGGTGGAGCGCGGCGAAGGAGCTTCTGCTCTACGTCGCGCACGGGATGGACCACCTCTCCGGGGCGGACGACCTGGAGCCGTCCGACCGTGCGCGGATGCGCCGCCGCGAGCTCGCGTGGCTGTCCGAGGCGGCGCGTGGCCGCGGAATATGATATTCTATCGGCGACATGGGCACCAGCTACAGAAAAGAGTTCTTCGACCGCACCTACACCTTCAGGGAGGCGTACGGCCGCGCCTGGGGCTACGCGCGGCGGTACAAGGCGCGAATCGCGGTCGGCGTCGTCTGCGGCATGCTGACGGCCGGCACGCTCGTGCCGATCTTCACCGTCGTCAAGCCGGCGCTCGAGAAGGTCTCGCGCACCGAGCGCCGCGAGGCGGCGGCCGCGGCCGCTTGCGCGCCCGCCACAGAACAAGGCGCGGCGGCAGGCGCTGAACGGGCCGCAGGCGCCGGCGGGTCCTGTCCTGTGGCGGGTGCGCAAGCGCCCGCTCCCGGCGCGGCGGCGCTGCCCAGCTGGTACCCGAAGGCGAAGGCGCTCGCCGACAAGGTCGGGATCCCGCTTGAGCGCGAGGACGGCGCGATGGGCGGAATGCTCGTGCTGATGGCGGTCGTCGGGATCCCGCTGATCGCGTGCGTCAGGCTGGGGCTGATCTTCATGAACCAGTACTGCCTCACCTGGGCCGCCTCGCGCGTCGTCATGGACCTCAGGCAGGACCTCTTGCGCAAGATCCAGGAGCAGTCGCTGCAGTTCCACGGGCGAATCGACGTCGGACAGCTGATGTCGCGGGCGACGAGCGACCCGCAGATCATGCAGAACCTCATCCAGACGATGCTCGCCGAGCTCTGCCGCGCCCCGTTCGAGATCCTGGTCTCCGTCGGCTTCATCGTCTGGTTTGCGGTCGCCAACGACATGCTCGCGACCCTGGGCATAATCGCGATCGCCATGCCGGCGTTCATGCTCCCCGTGTGCGGGCTCGGGCGCGTCATCCGCAAGTGGTCGCGGCGGACGCTGGAGAAGACGTCCGTCGTCGGCTCGCGCATCCACGAGATCCTCACCTGCGTCCGCGTGGTCAAGGCATACGACACCGAGGAGTTCGAGAACGAGAAGTACGCGCAGGTGAACCGCTCGCTCTTCAGCACCAACATGCGGGCCGTCCGCTGGGGGCTGGTGGTCAGCCCGACGATCGAGACGATCGGCATCATCCTGATCTGCGCCTTCCTGGTCTGGTGCTTCGCCGCGCACGTCACGCTCGCGAACGTCATCCCGATGATCACCCCGCTGCTGCTCATCTACCGCCCGGTGAAGCAGATGGCGAGCCTCCAGGTCTCCATCGAGACGGCGCAGGCCGCGCTCCAGCGCATCTGGTCGCTGATGGACGTCGACATGCGCCTCCCCGAGCGCGCGGACGCGCCGGCGAAGGCGTCGTTCGACGACCGCATCTCCTTCGAGGACGTCTCCTTCCGCTACGACACCGCCGACCACGACGCCGTCTCGCGCGTCTCCTTCGAGATCCGCCGCGGCCAGACCGTCGCCGTCGTCGGCGGCACCGGCAGCGGCAAGACCACGCTCTCCGGGCTCCTCGCGCGCTTCTTCGACCCGACCGAAGGACGCGTCACGATGGACGGCGTCGACCTGCGCGACCTCCGCGTCGGCGACCTCCGCCGGCTCGTCGGCTCCGTCCAGCAGGAGACCATCCTCTTCAACGACACGATCGAGGAGAACATCCGCTACGGCTCGCCGGACGCGACGCACGAACAGGTCGTCGCCGCCGCGAAGCTCGCGAACGCCCACGAGTTCGTCATGGAGCAGCCGGAGGGCTACTCGCGGCTCTGCGGCGAGAAGGGCTTCGCGCTCTCCGGCGGCGAGCGCCAGCGCGTCGCCATCGCCCGCGCCATCCTGCGCAACCCGCCGATCCTCATCCTCGACGAGGCGACGAGCGCCCTCGACACGGTGACGGAGCGGCTCGTGCAGGACGCCCTGAACAACCTGATGAAGAACCGCACGGTCTTCGCCATCGCCCACCGCCTCTCGACCATCCGCGACGCCGACCTCATCCTGGTCATGGAGCACGGGCGCATCGTCGAGCGCGGCACCCACGCCGAGCTTCTCGCGCTCGGCGGCGTCTACCGCCGCCTCTGCGACATGCAGTCCGCCGGAAAGTAGCGGGAGGGGACGCATGGGCTACGCCGACATACCGCTCTGGCTCTCCGTCGCCTTCATGGCCGGCGGACTCTTCGCGCTCGCGAGGTCCAGCGACGCCTTCGTGGACGGCGCGGCGTCGCTGGCGCGGCGGCTTGGCATCTCGCCGTTCGTCGTCGGCATGGTGGTCATCGGCTTCGGCACCAGCGCCCCGGAGCTGTGCGTCAGCGCGATGTCCGGCGCCTCCGGCCACGCCAACCTCTCGCTCGGCAACGCCTACGGCAGCTGCGTGTTCAACGTCTTCGTCATTCTCGGCGTCGCCGCGCTGATACGTCCGCTGGTGTGCCGTCCGGCGGCGGCGTTCGTCGCCGGGCCCGTGCTCGCCGCGCTCGCCGGGCTCTCCGCCTGGCTGCTGCGCGACGGCGCCTGCACGCGCGGCGAGGCCGTCGTCCTGCTCGCCGTCTTCGCCGCCGTCATGCCGCTCTACTGCTGGCTCGACAGCAGCGCCAGGGCGACGGCCGCAGAAGAAGAGAAGCCGGACGAACGACCCGCCAGACCCGCCGCGCCCGCGCTCGCCGAGCCGTCCGCCGAGGAGACCTTCGGCGTCTGGGCCCCGGTCGCGAAGGTGGTGGTCTCGCTCGGCGTCCTCGTGGGCTCGTCGCACTTTCTGGTCTGGGGCGCGGTGGACTTCGCCAAGGCGATGGGCGTGGACGACCTGGTGATCGGGCTGACGATCGTCGCGGCTGGCACCTCGCTCCCGGAGCTGGCGAGCGCCGTCGCCAGCGCACGGCGCGGAGAGCACGAGTTCGTCCTCGGCAACATCGTCGGTTCCAACCTCTTCAACACCCTCGCCGTCGTCGGCATCGCCGTCTTCCTCTCGCCGCTCGCGCCGGGGGCGGACGGCTCGCCGGCCTTCTCGCCCTGCATCCTGACGCGGGACCTGCCGGCGATGGCGCTCGCCTCGCTCTCGATAACCGCGCTCGGCGCGAACTGGCGGCGCCCGCGCGAGAACGGAGTCGTCGGACGCCTCGCCGCCGTCGCCTGGCTCCTCGCCTTCGCCGCCTACGCCTCGATCATGATCTTTCAGGAGACAAGATGAACAGCAAAGTGATAGCCATCGACGGCCCGTCGGGGGCGGGCAAGAGCTCGGTGTCCAGGATCGTCGGGAAGCGCCTCGGCTTCCTCCACGTCGACTCCGGCGCCCTCTACCGCATCATGACCTGGCAGTGCCTGGAGCACGGCGTCGACACCTCCGACCCCGCCGCCGTCGCCGCGTTCGCCAAGTCCGTCGAGGTGGAGTGCCGCCCGGAGGACGGCGCGATCGCCTACTACGTCGGCGGAGAGCTCCCCGGCAACCGCATCCGCACCCCGGAGATCAACGCCCACGCCTCCGCCGTCGCCACCGTCAGGGAGGTGCGCGACCGCATCACCGCCATCCTGCGCTCGCTCGTCGCGCACGGCGACCTGGTGGTCGAGGGACGCGACATCACCACCGCCGTCTTCCCCGACTCCCCGGCGCGCTTCTTCCTCACCGCCAGCGCCGAGGCCCGCGCGCGCCGCCGCCGGAAGGAGGAGCTCGACAAGGGCATCGCCAACCAGAGCGAGGACGCCGTCAAGGCCTCCCTCCTCGCCCGCGACGCCGTCGACTCCACCAGGAAATACGCCCCGCTCCGCAAGGCCGACGGCGTCCTCGAGATCGACTCCAGCGACATGACCCTCGACCAGGTGGTCGAGACCGTCCTCTCCGCCCTGCCAGAGGGATGGTGAGCAGGGAAGAGCTCTTTGCCTTTGCGGCGGACGTCCTCGGCGTCCCGGCGGGCTCCCTGTCGCTCGAGACGACCTACGCCTCGATCCCCGAATGGGACTCGATGGCGCAGCTCCGCCTCGTCACCGAGATGGAGAAGCGCTGGGGCGTCGCCGTCCCATTCGCCGAAGTCACCAGGGCGACCAGCCTCTGGGAGCTCTTCCGCCGGCTCAACTCCCTCTCGCCGAAGAAGGCCGTCGCCGTCGACCTCGACGGGACGCTCTGGGACGGCGTCGTCGGCGAGGACGGGCCTTTCGGGATCTTCCCGAAGTCGGCGCTTGTCCTGGAGCTCAAGGCGCTCAAGGAGCGCGGCGTCCTGCTGACTATCCTCTCGAAGAACAACCCCGGCGACGTCCGCCCCATATTCGAGGCCGGGATGCTCGCGCCGCTGAGGGCTGACGACTTCCTCTTCCCGCAGATGAACTGGGAGCCGAAGGCGGACAACCTGGCGCGGCTCGCCAAGCAGTTGAACCTCGGACTCGACGCCTTCGTCTTCGTGGACGACAGCCCGGTCGAGCGCCTGGAGATGGCGTCGCGCCTCCCGGAGGTCACGGTCGCCGCGTTCCCGCCAGTCCTGTCCGCGTATTTCCCGGAAAGCGAGACTACCGAGGAAGACCGCCGCAAGACCGAGGAATACCGCGAGGAGGCGGAGCGGCGGAATTTTCTCGCGGACGACAGGCGTCCGGCGGACGTCTGGCGCGAGCTCGGCTGCTGGCTTGACGTCCACCGGATGCGCCCCGACGAGGCGGTGCGGGTGGCGCAGCTCTCGCAGCGGGCGAACCAGTTCTCGACGCGCACGAACCGCTATTGGGCGGAAGACGTTGCCGCGCTGGCTGCTGACCCCGGCGTTCGCGTCTACGCGGTGCGCTCCGGCGACCGCTTCGGCGACATGGGGCTGGTGGCGTTCGTCGTCGTGCGCGGCGGCGAGGTCGTCGACTTCACCATGAGCTGCCGAGCCTCCGGGCGCGGACTCGAGGAGCGCGCGTGGGCGGAGGTGGCGAGAGACCTCCGCGCCGGCGGCGTCCGCGAGGTGCAAGCGACGTGGCGCGACTCCGGGCGCAACGCGCCGGTGAAGGGCCTCTTCGAGCGGCTTGGCTTCTCGCTCGCCTCCGACACGCCGGAAGAGAAGCGCTATGTCACGGCGATTTGATTAGGCATTCAGTTGCCCGGACAAGTGCCTTTCGCTGAACGGCTCGCTGCGGGCAGCCGTTCGCTCCAAATACCATAACCAGGACATGTTTTATGGTGATGGCGGCGCGCCGAGGACGTCGCGCCCTACCGACCTCGAGTTCCGCGAGGCAAACAGAAGATTAGCAACCTCACACATTACCCCGGCGTCTTAACGAAATCCTAACGAGAACCTCATTCTCCCCTCACGCGGTTTTGGGACAATACGCGCGTGAAGGCAAGGAAAAGGAGGTTTCAGATGACTGCAGAACTGCGCGAGAAGATCGAAGTGCTCGCGGCGATGGCCGCGGTGGCCGCCCTCTACCTGCTCGGCTGGATCGCCGGATAGACGGGGGAGACCTTACTGATGAACACGGAATACGTCCAGCTTGCGGTGTCCGTCTTCGGCGGACTCGCCCTCTTCGTCTACGGCATGGGCCTCATGAGCGACGGCCTGAAGGAGGCCGCCGGCGAGCGCATGAAGGCGGTGCTCGGCTACATGACGAAGAACCGCTTCTTCGCGATCTTCGCCGGACTCGGCGTGACCGCGCTCATCCAGAGCTCGTCGGCGACGAGCGTCATGACGGTGGGCTTCGTCAACGCCGGGCTGATCTCGCTCCAGCAGGCGATCGGCGTCATCTTCGGCGCGAACATCGGCACGACGGTGACCGGGCAGATCGTCTCGCTCAAGCTCGACGCGCTCGCCCTCCCGGCCGTGACCATTGGCGTCGCCGGGCTGATGGTCTCGCGCAGGACGGTGACGCGCGGGCTCTGGCGCACCGTCCTCGGCTTCGGACTCCTCTTCTTCGGCATGACGATGATGTCCGACGAGCTCAAGGTCCTCGCCGGGAAGCCCGGCTTCGTCGCGTTCTTCTCGTCCTTCGACTGCGCGCCGTCCGCCGGCGGATACCTTCCTATCCTGTCCGTCCTCGGCGCGATTGCGGTCGGCACGGTCTGCACCCTGGTCGTCCAGAGCTCGTCGGCGACGATCGGCATCACCATCGCCCTCGCGGAGGCGGGGGTGATCTCGCTGTGGACGGCGGTTCCGATCGTGCTCGGCGACAACATCGGCACGACGGTGACGGCCGCGCTCGCGTCTATCGGCGGCAACGCGAACGCGCGGCGGACGGCCCTCGCGCACGCGCTCTTCAACGTGTTCGGCACGATTCTCGTCGTCATCAGCTTCGGCTTCGTGTTCTCGGACTCGCAGGGGCGTCCGGCCCCGGCGTTCTTCCACCTGGTGAACCTCTGCACCGAGGGCGACGGACTCGCCGGGGCGAACCCCGGCCGCCACGTGGCGATGGCGCACACGATCTTCAACGTCGCCAACGTGATAGTGCAGACGCCGTTCATCCCGCTGATCGCCCGGCTCTGCCGCCTGGTCATCCGCGACGACCGCACGGCGCGCGTCCAGGCGCTGGAGCCGCACCTGCTGGCGACGCCGGCCCTCGCGCTCCACGCCGCGCGCCTCGCTCTCGCCGACATGACCCGCCGCGCCTGGACGATCGCGTCCGTCGCCCTCAACAACTGCCTCGGACGCGCCGCCGTCGACGAGGAGTCCGTCCAGAACGCCGAGAAGGCCATCGACGAGACGCAGGGGAGGATCCGCGACTACCTCGTCGCCATCTCCCAGCGCAAGCTGACCGAACGCCAGGCGCAGACCCTACCGGAGCTCGTCCACTGCGTCAACGACGCGGAGCGCATCTCCGACATCGCGGTCAGGTTCTACCGCAAGACGGCGAGAGTGCGTCGTCACGCGCCGGACGGAACACTGATGGCGGACACGTCCGAGCTTATAGGGCTTCTTCGCGCGTTCTCGCACGAGACGGTGCAGGCCCTGCGCACCGGGGCTCCGCTCGCAAAGCCGGCGGAGGCGGCGGAGGCGGAGATCCGCGAGGCTGCGCGCGCGCTGTCGCGCCGGTATTCCTCCACGCTCTTCGGGGATCCGGCGGACGGGCAGCGCGACACGGCGTTCCTGTCGGTGCTCTCCGGCATCCGCGACGTCGCGCGCCACGTGGGCAACATCGCCGAGCGCGTCCCCGCCCTCGACTAGAAGGCAAGTCGGACGTCTCCGGGCGGACGCCGCTACCGGATCACAAACAGGAGAACGCGGTCGGCGCTCTCGGCGCGGACGCGGAAGTTGCGGAATCCGAGCGGCGCCTCCTTCTGCCCCTTGCGGCGCTCGTTGAGGATCCGCACCTCTACCCGCGCGCCCGCCTTCAGCCGCGCGCCGGCGGACGTCCGCGGCGTCGCCTCCGCCGCGACCTCGCGGACAGTCTCGCGAAGGTCGCTCGGCGCGTCCGTCGCCGTGCAGGTCGTCGCATATCCGCCGAAGTCCTGCCACACGGTCGCGGCGCCGTTCGCGGCGACCGTCCGCCACTGGAGCTGAAGCGTCCTCTCGACGTCGTTCGACGCGCCAAGCTGCGCGAACTCGCCTGAAAGTGCGACCTTCCGCAGGGAGAAATCCCCGGACTCGATCGCCACGCGCAGCTCCGCCGTCCGAACGTCGGACAGCGTCTCCGCCGCATACGGCGTCAGCACGAGCCAGTCCCGCTCGAAGACGTTGGTGCAGACGTAGATGCCTGCGGAGAAGGACTTCGTCGCGTCCTTGTTCCTGCTGATCGTGAGCCGTTCGTTGCCGTCCAGCAGGAAGCGGAACGGAGAGTCCGAGACGTCGAGCGACGCGTCGGTCGCTGCCGGAAGCGCAGCGGGGTCGAACGTCGCGTCG
>CAVCXQ010000020.1:0-11311 GCA_963606275.1 uncultured Muribaculaceae bacterium
GAGTCCGGCGAGGGCCAGGGCTGGAACTGGGCGATGGGCGAGGGCGTGACCTTCGACGAGCAGCCGATCGTCTCGGCCGAAGTCGGCCTCGCGATCGACTCGAAGTTCCTGAGCTACGGCCTCGTGGACAACAACGAGCCGATCATCACTCCGTCCGCCGCGCTGACGCTCTTCGACTGGGTGACGTTCAGCGTCGAGTCGATCTTCGACATGACGCCGTACGGACGCAAGGAGAACCACGCCGGCGAGGAGGCCTACGTGAACCGCGCCGGACGCTACCAGGAGCTCGACCCCGGCGTCTCGATCGGGCACGCCTTCAGCGCCGAGGACTACGAGTGGCTGCCGACCTCGGTCGAGTTCTCGTTCGGCTACATGTACGAGTACCATCCGCGCTCCTTCAACACGTTCGCGGACGACACGCAGTTCGCGACGTTCGAGGTGTCGCTGCCCGACCTCGAGGACCTCGTGTTCGTCACGCCGACGTTCGCCTACGAGCGCGACATCAAGCGCGACAACGGCACCTACCTGAACCTAGCGCTGTCGCACACCTTCGCGCTGGTCGACGGCGTCGAGGAGGGCGACGACCCTGTCCTCGGACTCTGCGTCTCGCTCGCGCAGGGCTGGGGCGACCGCCGCCGCGTGGCCGGCTACCTGACCGACTTCCACGACGTCAGCATCAACGAGGACGGCGAACTGGAGTACGGCATGCTCGAGCGCCAGGGCTTCATGGACACCTGCCTCACCGCCGCGCTGGAGTGGGCGGTCACGGACGGCGTCACGGTCGGCGCGTACGTCGCCTACTCCGACTACCTCCTCGACTCGTCGATGCGCGACGCGGCGCGCGGCTACGAGAAGACCGGCAAGTGGGACAACTCCTACAACTTCGTCGGCGGCGTGTCGGTCGCCATCGCGTTCTAAGCGTTTCCCAAATCCTGTTGGTGGTTCAGCGGGTCCCCGGCTTCGGAAGTCTCCGAGCCGGGGCTTTTCTTCCGCGGAGCGGGAATGCGCCGAAGCGAAGCGGAGGGCAGGTCGCCGTAGGCGATCGCGAAGCGACGCGCAAGCGCCCGCGCGGGAGCAACGAACCATCGGAGTTGAATTCTGAAGGAGAACATGATGGTGATTAGTGACGCATTACCTAGCCATCACGCGGCGGGATGACGATTATGGTATACTCTCGGCGATGAACTCCGGATACCTTAGAAGGGCGCTGTGCGCGCTTTCCGCCGCCGTCGCGGCGCTTTCCGCCGGCGCCGCGCCGATGATAGACGACACCCCGACGAGGGTGCAGACGACGCTCGACCCGGGGCTTCCGCTCCTCGGGGCGCTGCGCCCGAAGCCAGTCTCCGAGATCTCGACCTCGCGCTGGTCGGTCGACGCCGCCGGCACCGACCGCGAGCACGCCTCCTGGCAGGCGGTGCGCGAATACCTCCCGCCGCTGGGCATCCGCCGCGTCCGGACGCAGGCCGGGTGGGCGCGGTGCGAGAAGGAGCCGGGCAAATACGACTTCCGCTGGCTGGACGCGATCGTGTTCGACGCGCGGCGCCGCGGGCTGGAGGTCTGGCTGGAGGTCAGCTACGGGAATCCGGCGTATCCCGGCGGCGGCGGACGCGGCCTCGCCGGCGGAATGCCGTCGTCCGACGAGGCCATCGCCGCGTGGGACCGCTGGGTCGCCGAGCTCGCCCGCCGCTACCGCGGGACGGTGCGCGACTGGTGCGTCTGGAACGAGCCCGACCTCATGGGCGCGAACGCGATCGAGAAGGTCATCCCGTTCACGCTGCGCACGGCGGAGACCATCAAGGCCGAGATCCCCGACGCGAGGATCGCGGCGTGCGCCCTCTCCTGGGCGAATCCCGAATACGTCGGGCCGTTCTGCAAGGCGCTGAAGGATACCGGCAAGGCGGGGCTTTTCACCTGGCTCGCCTACCACCACTACTCCCCGAACCCCGACCACGGCTACGACGGAGAGGTCGCCGGCGCCCGCCGCCTCGTCGCCGCCTACGCCCCGAACCTCCGCCTCTGGATGAACGAGAGCGGGGCGCAGAGCGAATGGTGCGAGTCGGGCGCGATGAGCAGGCGCCGCTGGACGGAGCTCACGCAGGCGAAGTGGGACTTGCGGCGCTATCTCGCCGACCTCGGGCACGGAGACGACACCGGCGTGTTCCACGCCTGCGACCTCGAATACGTCAACAGCGGCTTCCACGACGGCATGGTGCGATACGGACTGCTCAAGACGGCGGGCCAGGTGGACGACTACCGCGTCCTGAAGGTGAAGACCGCCTACTACGCGGTGCAGAACGCCGTCTCGGTGTTCAACGACGCGGTGGAGCCGGTCGTGCCGGCGGAGAAGGGCGGCGTCGCGCTGGAGGGGCTGGCGACTCCCGCGCTCTACCTCTTCCGCGACCGCAAGACCGGGACGCCGATGCCCGTGTTCTGGGATGCGTCCGGCGTGCCGTCCGACTCCAACGCCACCAAGTCCGTCACGCTCTCCCTGCCTGGCCGTCCGCTCGCCTCGCCGGTGTGGGTGGACGTGCTGTCCGGCATGGTGTTCGCCATTCCGTCCGAGAGGGTCTCGGAGTCCGGCGGGCGGACACTTTACGCGGGGCTGCCGTGCTACGACTCGCCGGCGTTCGTCTGCGAGGAGCGCGTTTTGTCATACGAGAGGGTGAAGTGGGAATGAACATGGTCGACAGGCGAGGCTTTCTCCTCGACGTCTCCGGGGTCGTGATGGCACCGATGATGTCCAGGTGCCGGGACTTCGCCTTTCCGCCGACGAGCGGGCTGGCGAACTACTGGTGCACGTGGGCGACGCAGGCGCGGACGATCAAGGCGAAGGCGGCGTCCGGCGAGACGCTCTTCCCGGGCGACCAGGGCCTGCCGGGCTGCCGCGACAACCTCGACGAGCGGACGGTGTTCGGGCCCGGCGGGTGGGCGCGGACGCTCTACCCGGAGTCGCGGAGCGCGCTGAACTTCGTCCTTGACGACGGCTGGGACGTGGACTACGGGCTGAACCCCTACGAGCACACGGCGAAGTTCGGGTCCCTCGAGCTCAGCGAGCGGAGGTTTCCTTCCATCAAGGGGACGCCGTCGCAGCGGCTGAAGGAGCTGGTGCGGCGCGTCCGCGACCTTGGCTGGGCCGGATGCGGGCTGTGGGTGGCTTGCCAGTGTCCCGGCGAGAGCTGGAGCCACCACGAGCCGCCGGCGGTCCGCGAGGAAGACCTGCGGCGCAAGCTCGGCTGGTGCGGCGAGGCCGGCGTCTCCTACCTGAAGGTGGACTGGGGGGCCCACGACGGCGACGTCGCCTACCGGCGGCTGATGAGCCGTCTCAAGGCCACGTATTGTCCGCACACGCTTATCGAGCATGCGCTGACGTGGGCGGTGCCGCTCAACGGATGCCACGCCGTCGAGCAGGGCGGGCGGAAGCGCCTGCGGGTGTTCGGCGAGGGACGGTGCCTTGGCGACCCGGACTACGCCGCCGGCATCGGGGCGAAGGCTCCGCAGCTCCTGGAATGCGGCGACGTGTTCCGCGTCTACGACATGCTCTCCCCGCTCTTCTACGCGACGGGGCTGGAGCGGGCGACGATGCTGCTGGGGATGGCGGAGAGCGGCGGCGGTCGCGCGATCGTGAACGTTGAGGACGTCGCGTATCTCGGCGCGGCGCTCGGCTGCAGCATTGGCGCGATGCGCGCCGACGTGTGGGCGGACGACCCGAAGGACGCGATCTCGCGGCGCCGGCTCTGCGGCGAGGTCGTCCGCGCCGTCGCGTGGCAGCGGATCGCGCGTCCGTTCGGGGCGCGGCGCGACTTCCCGACGCGGTGCTCGGAGGCGACGCTCACCGACCGCTGGACGTATCGCGAGGGCGAGACGTGGTTCGGGATGATCGTCGGCGAGACCGTCCCGCAGACGGCTCCTGCCGTCGTGTCGCGCGGGCTTGCCGCGCTGCCGGAGGCGAAGGACGCCGGCGAGGGCGTGCCGTTCGTGGTCGCGACGCGGCATCCGGGCGGCGCGGTCGCCGTCGGCGCCCTGCCGCGCGTCGCCGACAGGCGCGGCTTCGTCTTCCCGAGGGCGGACGTCCACGTGCCGGCGGACGCCGTCGGCGTCCCGGTCGGCGTCTTCGGGCGCTTCCGCTCGCTGTCGTTCGAGTGCGCGCGCCGTCCGTCCCGCGTCATGGCGCACGACCTCGCCGGAAGCGTCCGCCACGACGTCACGGCGGCGTGCCGCTTCGCGGACGGGCGCGTCGTCCTGCCGGGCGAGACGCTGGAGAGGGTCGGTTCCGAGGCCTGCGACGACTTGTCCATGCCGGGGACGCTGGTGGAGATGGAGGCCTGAAAGAGGCCGTCTAGGGAGGAGAGGGCAGACATGACGACGAAGACGATGGCGGCTGTGACGGCGGCGCTTGCCGCGGCGGCGATGGCGGGGAGCGCGTCCGCGCGGCTGGCGACGCCGGAGCCGGACAGGTGGTCGGCCGGGCCGAACGGGTTCTGGAACGCGAAGACATATGCGTTCTTCACCAACCGCGTGATCGGCGCGGAGGCGAAGGGCGAGGTCTACGACGAGGCGGTCAACGCCTTCCGCACCCACGCCGACGACAGCGGAACGTGGCAGGGCGAATACTGGGGCAAGACCATGCTCAGCGCGGTGTCCGTCGCCGAGCTGACGCGCGACCAGGCGCTCAAGGAGTGGATAGTCACCAACGCCGTCGCCTTCGTGAAGGAGTTCCAGCGCGCCGACGGATACGTCTCGACGTATTCCGACCCGGACGACGTCGGCCCGAACGCGGACGGCAGCGAGAAGTTCAACTGGAACCTCTGGGGGCAGAAATACACGCTATGGGCGCTGGTCGAGGCCGTGCGGATGGCGGAGTCCGACCGCGGCCTGCAGGCCGCGCTCTCCCGCGCCGGGTCCGGCGACGCGGCGACGCGGCTGACCGCCGCCGCCACTCGCCTCATGGAGCGCGAGATCAGGTGGTTCGACGCGAAGGGCGTCCCCATGGACAAGACCGGCTTCTTCGTCGGACTCCCCACGATGAGCGTCCTCAAGCCCCTGATGCTCCTCTACCGTGCGACCGGACGCACGGACTTCCTGCGCTTCGCGGAGAGGATCGTGGCGACGTGGGAGCGCGAGGGAAACCCGCCGCCGAACCTGGTCGCCAACGCCTTCGGCGACCGCTTCGTCCACGAGTGGTATCCGGACCCCGGCGGCTGGGCGAAGGCATACGAGATGATGAGCTGCCTGGAGGGCGTGCTGGACTACGCCGACTGGAAGCACGACCGGCGGCTCGTCGACGCCGTCGCCAGAATCGCCGAGAAGCTCCACGCGGCGGAGGGCAATCCGTTCGGCTCGGTCGGCTACTTCGACCACTTCTCGCACGCGAAGGCGCAGCCGAACGCGATCACCGAGGTCTGCGACGCGATCCACTGGATGAGGCTGTGCCGCGACCTCTTCCTCGCCACGAAGGACCCGAGGCACATCGACCGCTTCGAGGAGGCGTTCTACAACGGCATCCTGCCCGGCGTGTTCCGCGACGGCAGGTGGGCCGCGCACGGCGTCCGCTCCCACGGCACGCGTCACCTGCCCGCGCCGCACCAGGTCGGGATGAAGTTCCACCAGTGCTGCGTGGACAACCTCTGCCGCGCCTGGCGCACCGCATTCGAGACGGCCGCCGCGCTCGACGAGGACGGCACGCTCTACCTGAACCTCTACTGGCAGGGCAACTACCCGGTCTCCAACGGCAGGGATTCCGTCCGCTGCCTCGTGACGGCGAACGACTACCCGTATTCCGGCAAGGCGACGGTGCGCGTCGTGTCCGGCTCCGACCGTCCGCTCGTGTTCCGCGCGCCGGCGTGGGCGGACGACTTCCGGGTCAACGGCGTCCCGGCGACGAACGGCTGGGTGCGCCTCCGGTTTGACGCGAAGAAGCCCAACGGGACGTGGTTCACGGCGACGTTCCGCCCGCGCGTGGAGGTGCATGACTGGAAGGTGGCGAAGTGCGACAGTCCGAACTCGAGGCTCTTCGAGCACGTCAAGGACACGCCGGAGATGAAGGGGATGTCGCGCCGCGAAGGCGCGGCGTATGTGACGCTCGGGCCCGTCCTGCTGGCGAAGTCCGCGCTCGTCGGCGACACGCGGGAGCAGGTCTTCGAGACCGGCGGCGTCCTCGGACGCGGCTACCGGTGCTCGCTCGCGCCGGTCGCGTCCGACAAGGCTCACAAGGTCTTCCGGGCGACGTTCGAGAAGGAAGGCGAACGGACGCTCTCGGCGCTGGTGCAGGACTTCCCGTCGTGCGACGTCGACGACCCCAATGGCGCGTTCTCCATCTGGTTCTGAGTCCGCAGCGGACGGGGGAAGGGCGCTTCTGCGCCGCATTGCCGCGATCGACGCGGCGCTGGCGCGCGAGTTCGCCGCGCATCCGTCGCCAGTCGTCGAGCTGATCGAGGCGCAGACCCACGACCCGTTCTGCGTCCTCGTCGGCACGATCCTCTCCGCCCGCACGAAGGACGCCTGCACGGCCGGCGCGGTGCGGCGGCTCTTCGCCGCCGGCCTCGCCTCCCGCGACGCGGGGACGGGCCCCGGCGAGATGGGGACAGACCCCAGCGTTCCATTCGACGCCGACGACCTCGAACGGCTTTCTCTTCCGGAAATCGAGCGGCAGATATATCCCGTCGGATTCTACCGCGAAAAGGCGCGGCACCTGAAGGAGCTCCCGCGTGTCCTGCGCGAGAGGTTCGGCGGCGTCCTGCCGCGCACGGTTGAGGAGCTCTGCGAGCTGCCGGGTGTGGGACGCAAGACCGCGAACCTGACGGTCGCCGTCGGCTTCGGGCTGCCGGCGATCTGCGTCGACGTCCACGTCCACCGCATCTCGAACCGCCTGGGCCTGGTGAAGACGAAGACGCCGCTCGAGACGGAGATGGCGCTGCGGCGGCTCTTGCCGGTCAAGTACTGGAAGACGTGGAACTCGCACCTCGTCTCGTTCGGCCAGACGCGCTGCGGGCCGACGCGCCCGAGGTGCGCCGGCTGCCCGATCGCCGCTCTCTGCCCCGCGGGGCGCGGATTTGCTATAATGCGCGGCTAGACGCAATGCATGGGAAGATGGGCGGAACGAAGATATCGGTGGTCATCCCGACGAAGGACGAGGAGGCGAACGTCGCCGCCTGCGTCCGCGCTTTCGACGCCGTGCGCGACCGCGTCGAGGTCGTAGTCGTGGACAACTTCTCGTCCGACCGGACGCGCGAGGTCGCGGCGTCTCTCGGCGCCCGCGTCTTCGAGCAGGGCCCTGAGCGCTGCGCCCAGCGCAACCGCGGCTGGCGCGAGGCGTCCGGCGACGTCGTCATGTTCGTGGACGCGGACATGGTCGTGCCGGCGGAGACCGTCGAGGAGATCCTCGGCTTCTACGCCTCCGCGTCCGGCGAGCCTCCTTCCCTCTACGTCCCCGAGCGCCGCGCCGGCGCCGGGCTGCGCGCGAAGGCGCGCGACTTCGAGCGGTCGTTCTACGACGGCACCTGCGTCGACGGGCTCCGCGTCGTCCCGAGGAAGTGGCTGGAGGCGGTCGGCGGCTACGACGAGGGGCTGGTCGCGTGCGAGGACTGGGACCTCGACCGGCGGATCGTCGCCGCCGGCTCGCCGACGGCGGTCGCGAAGGGGTTTCTCGTTCACAACGAGGCGAACCAGGGGCTCCGGCGGCTGCTCGCCAAGAAGGCGTATTACTCGGCGTCCGTCGACCGCTACCGCCGCAAGTGGGGCGACGACGCGACCTGCCGCCGGCAGTTCGGGGTCTTCTACCGCTTCTTCGGCGTGTTCGCCGAGAACGGAAAGTGGAGGCGTCTTCTGCGGCATCCTGTCCTCGCCGCCGCGATGTACGCGGAGCGGTTCCTGGTGGGGCTGACGTATCTCATTAACCGATGACGAAAGGCAAGTGCGACATGGGCAAGGCTGAAAGGGCCGAGGAGCTGTTCAGGAGCGGGTGCAACTGCTCGCAGGCGGTGTTCGCGGCGTTCGCGGACGAGCTGGGGCTTGACGAGGAGCTGGCGAAGAGGGTGGCGTGCGGCCTCGGCGGCGGCGTCGGCAGGATGCGCGAGGTCTGCGGCGCGGTCTCCGCCGCCGCGATGGCGCTCGGCATGCGCGCCGGCGGGGACAAGTCGGCGGCGTATCCGGAGATCCAGCGCTTCTGCGTCGACTTCAAGGCGGAGACGGGCTCGATCGTCTGCCGCGAGCTGCTCGCCGGCGCCGGCGCGACGGCCGGCGGCGCCCCGGAGGAGCGGACGCCCGCCTACTACCGCAAGCGCCCGTGCGTAGAGCTGGTGAAGCTCGCGGCGACGCTGCTGGAGCGCGGAAGGCGCACGGTCGCCTGCCTCGCCGCCGTCCTCGCGCTCGCCGCGTCCGCCGGGGCCGCCGAGGCCCCCGCCGCGTCCGCAGCCCCGGTCGCCCCGCTCGGCTACTACGGCAAGATCGCCCAGCGCTTCGCGTCCACGCTCAGGAAGAGCCACGTGCTGCAGCGCCGGTTCGACGACGAGATCTCGCGCCGCGCCTGGACGAACCTCGTGTCCTTCTACGACTTCGACCACTCCGTGTTCCTGAAGGGCGACCTCGACCGCCTCGCGAAGCGCGAGGCCAGGCTCGACGACGAGATCCTCGCCGGCGACGTGTCCTTCGGCTACGACGTCCACAACCTCTACGTCGTCCGCCTCCGCGAGCGCATCGACTTCGCCACCAACCTCCTGGCGACGGCGGAATGGGACTTCTCGTCCAACGAGACCTACCGCGTCAAGCGCAAGGACGCGCCGTGGCCGGAGACGCGCGAGGAGGCTGAGGACCTCTGGCGGCGGCGCATGAAGAACGAGATGCTCGTCGCCAGGATCGCGCACGAGCTGGACAAGTCGACCAACCGCCTCGACGCCGCCGCCGACCTCACCAAGAAATACCGCCGCTACGCCACCGCCTTGACCGAGCCGGACGAGGAGGCCGTCCTCCAGCGCTACCTTGGCGCGGTCGGGCACGCCTACGACCCGCACACCGACTACCTCTCGCCGACGTCGAAGGAGGACTTCGACATGGAGATGGGGTTGTCGCTCTGCGGCGTCGGCGCGGTGCTGTCGATGGACGAGGGGGCCTTGAAGATCGTCGAGATCATGCCAGGCGGGCCGGTGGACGTCGACGGACGCATCAAGGAGGGCGACAGGATCGTCGGCGTCCGCCAGGGCGACGGCGAGCTCGAGGACGTGATGTGGCAGCCGATGAAGCAGACGATCCGCAAGATCCGCGGGCCGAAGGGCACCCGCGTGACGCTGCAGATCGTGCCGCGCTCCGACTCGTCCGGCGCGACGAAGAAGCTCGTCGAGCTGGTGCGCGACGAGATCAAGCTCGAAGACCAGGCCGCGACCGGCCGCGTCGAGCGCGTCACGCTCGGCGGCGTCGAGCGAAAGCTCGGCTACGTCCGGCTGCCCGGCTTCTACGGCACGATGGACAAGAGGGTCAACGACGAGGGCTTCCGCAGCTGCGCCATGGACGTCGCCCGCTACCTCTGCGACTTCAACGCCCAGGGCGTCGAGGGGCTGGCGCTCGACCTGCGCGGCAACGGCGGCGGCTCGCTTCGCGAGGCGGTGATGCTCTCCGCGCTCTTCGTCCCGTCCGGCCCGGTGGTGCAGGTCCGCGACGTCCGCTCGACCGGATGCCTGCCGATCCCGCCCGGCAACCCTGTCGTCTTCCGCAAGCCGATGGTGGTGCTGACCGACCGCGCCAGCGCCAGCGCCTCCGAGATCGTCGCCGGACACCTCCACGACGTCGGACGCGCCCTCGTCCTCGGCGACGTCCGCACCCACGGCAAGGGCACGGTGCAGACGGTGCTTGGCCTCGGACCGGAGAAATACGGCTCGTGCAAGATCACCACCGCGCGCTTCTACCGCGTCGACGGACGCTCCACCCAGCGGGCCGGCGTGGAGGCCGACGTCCACCTGCCGTCGCTGCTGGACGCCCTCGACGTCGGCGAGGACAAACTGACCTACTCGCTTCCGTTCAGCCGCATCGCGCCGGCGGACTATTCGATGGCGTGGGACCAGTCGCGCCTCGCGCCCGCCCTGGCCGCGGCGTCCGCCGAGCGCACAGCGCACGACGAGCGGTTCGAGAAGCACGTCGCCAACGTCAACGGCATGAAGGAGATCTCCGAGCGCGAGACCGTCTCCCTCGAATACGAAGCCCGCAAGGCGCAGATGGCCGCCGACCGCGAGCTCCGTGAGCTGGACGACGTGGAAGACGAAGACAATGACGATGAGGACGAGAGCGCGTCGGCTCGCCGGCGCCGCCGCCGCGAGGCGATGGCGGAGAACGACGTCGTCCTCGACGAGGCGTTACGCGTCCTCAGCGACCTGGTGCGCCTCGACGGCGGGGCCGAGGTCCCGGAGCCGAAGGGGTTCTGGTGGTGACGCCGTGAAGGTGCGCTTCTCCAAGATGCACGGGGCCGGCAACGACTTCGTGCTCGTCGACGACCGCGAGGGGCGGATGCCGACGGATAGGGCATCGATCGCCGCGCTGGCTGCGCGGCGCACGGGGATCGGCTGCGAGGGCGTCATCCTCGTGCAGCGGTCGGACGCCGCCGACTTCAGGATGCGGTTCTTCAACCCTGACGGCGGCGAGGCCGAGCTCTGCGGCAACGGGGCCCGGTGCGTCGCGGCGTTCGCGCTGGAGATCGGCGCGGCGCCGGGGCCGAAGATGCGCTTCGAGACGCTCGCCGGCATGGTGAGCGCGGAAGTCCTGGACGCGACGACGGTCAAGGTATGGATGCCCGACCCGAAGGGCCTGCGCGGCGACTTCGTGAACAGCGGCGTCCCGCACAAGATCGTCCCGGTCGACGACGTCGCGGCGGCCGACGTCGAGGGAGAAGGACGGAGGATCCGCTATTCGGACGAGTTCGCGCCGGCGGGGACGAACGTGGACTTCGTCGCCTACGCGCCGCCGCACGACGCGACGATGCGCACTTACGAGCGCGGCGTCGAGGCGGAGTCCGGGGCGTGCGGGACCGGCGCCGTCGCGGCCGCCGTCGTCGGCGTCGCCGGGCACGGGATGGAGTTCCCGGTCCGCATACGCACGACCGAGGGCTACGAGCTGTCCGTGGACGGCGAGCGCGGCGCGGACGGCGCGTTCTCGTCGGTCACGCTCACCGGGCCCGTCGCCCGTGTCTTCGACGGCCTCGTCGACGTAATGCGTTAGGTTGCGTGGGCAACAGTCTTGCCATGAACGGCTCGCTGCGGGCAGAGATGCGCCGCGCGCGCGAGCTCGCGGCTTCGCACGGCGAGTTCGGGAACAAGAGGCAAGTTGATGGCGG
>CAVCXQ010000021.1:0-10862 GCA_963606275.1 uncultured Muribaculaceae bacterium
CGCTTTCTGCTCGACCGCCCGCTCGTTCAGGTCCAGGTCTCGCGGCGCGACTTCGTCTACCGCCGCGAGGCGAAGCGCGGCGGCGGTCTGAAGATTTCGCGCAACGCGGCGGGCGAGCCGCTCGCCGCGTCGGAGAGCGCGGCGTTCGCGGCGAAATGCGATGCCCTTCTCGCGGCGGCGCGGCAGGGCGCGGCACTGCTCTCGCCCTGCGTGAGCGACGGCGAGCGAGAAGTCGCGCGCCGCGCCTTCGCCGAGAAACTGCCACTCGTCGTCTTGCGCAACAAGGGCTTTTCGCCGCTCGAGAAGCCGAGCGGGCGCTATTTCGACGCCTGCGCCGACGGGCGGCTCCTCATGCTCGCGCCGGCGGCGTGGCCGCATTTGCCGGGCGAAAAGCCGATGACGCGCCGCGACGCGCTCGTCTTGAACCGCCTCGCACAGGCGTTGGCCGAAGACCCGAAGCTCGCGCTTCGGGCACAGAACAAGGCTGTCGGTAGCCCCTGTTCTGTTTCTGGGGCGCTCTGTTCTGTGCCCGAAGCGCGAGCTTCGGGTGGCTCGCCGGCGCAAGTTTCTGGGCTTGCCTCGGCGCCGCTTCGCTACCACGGCGTCACCTTCGCCGAAGTCGACGACTGGGCGCGCGCAGCCGTTCGCCTCGCGCCGCGCCCCTGTTCTGCGTCAGAAGCGCTCTGTCCCGTGCCCGAAGCGCGAGCTTCGGGTCTCTGTCCCGTGCCCGAAGCGCGAGCTTCGGGTCTCTGTCCCGTGCCCGAAGCGCGAGCTTCGGGTCTTGCAACGAAAGGACCGTTAACCGATGAGCGAAATTAGCGCCCGCGCCTGCTGGTGCCTGCGTCACCCCCGGTGGGCATTGCTTCGCCTCGTGCAGTTCCTGTTCTCCGACGCGCTGCGCGACGTCCCGCCCGAGCTCAAGCTGTTCGTGAAGATCGACGCGGAGGGCGCAGACCGGCGGATCGTCGCCAGCTCGCTTGACTTCCTCCGACGGAGGGAGACGAAGGTCGCCTGCTGCACGTATCACCGCCAGGACGACGCCGACGCGCTGGCGCAGATGTTCGAGAAGGCCGGGTTCAGGACGTCCTTCTCGGACGGATGGATGCTGCTCCCGATGAACGGCATCCGCCATCCGTATTTCCGCCGCGGCGTCATCCGCGCGGTCAACTACGACGAGGGCTGAACCGTCGGCATGACGGCGGCGAGTTGTGGTATAATGCGCGGCATGAAAGGAACCATGAAGAGGAAAATCACGATTGCCGCGCCGGCGCCGCTGGCCGGCTCGCGCTTCACGCCGGAGGAGAACGCGAAGATCCTCTTCGCGCCCTGCGAGTGGGGCGGACAGTCGGTGCCGAAGAAAGCCGAGTGACAGGCTGCGGCCAGTCGTCTGCCATGCGGGCGTCCGCCTTGCGGCTGGCGCTCGAATAATGGTATACTCCGCGCCGATGAACGAGCGAGTCAACATACTGACGCTGAAGTGGGGGTCGCTATACCCTGCGGAATACGTGAACCGCATCTACCGCGGCGTCGCGCGCAACCTGTCGCGTCCGTTCAGGTTCGTCTGCGTCACCGACGACCCGTCCGGCCTCCTGCCCGAGGTCGAGCCGGTCGCCTTCCCCCGACGCCCGGAGTGGTTCCCGACGGACGCCCACTACTCCGCCTGGCCCGGCATCTTCGTCAAGCTCCTCGTCTTCGAGCCGGGCTTCGCCGGACTGGAGGGTCCGACCCTCTTCCTCGACATCGACCAGATCGTCGTCGGCGGGCTAGACCGCTTCTTCGACTACCGCCCCGGCGAGTTCTGCATCATCCGCAACTGGATCGAGCTGCGCAAGCGCGTCTTCCGCAAGGCCCCGTTCTGCGGCAACTCCAGCTGCTTCCGCTTCGACGCCGGCGAGAGGTCGCGCTACATTTACGACGCATTCCGCCGCGAGGTAGCCGTCGCCCTCGACGGCATGACGTATCCGACCGAGCAGGCCTACATGACCCACGCCGTCGGACGCGACCGGGTGAACTTCTGGCCGCCGGACTTCGTGGTGTCGTTCAAGCGCACCTGCGAGCGCCCGTGGCCTCTCAACCACTTCCTCGCGCCGCGCCCGCCCGCGCCCGGCGTCGGCATCCTCTGCTTCCACGGGCGGCCACGCCCGGAGGAGGCGATCGCCGGCTACCGCGGCCGCCACCTCAACACCTGGACTCTCCCCTGCCCGTGGGTCAGGGACCTATGGGAGCGTTCAGCCGATGAATGACGTCGCAAAGCCGGTCCCCGTGTATGTCTTCGTCGTCTGGTCGCGGGGCATGGACGAGCTGGGCGTCGTCATGGACGCCCTGCGCGGCCGCTTCAGCGTCCTGCGCCAGTTCGACGTCTCCTGGCGCCCCCGCGACTTCGTGCGCAACCTCGCCGCGTTCTACGGATGGAAGTCCTACACCATGTGGCTTGGCAAGAAGTGGCGCTCCGGCACGGGGAGGTTCCGCGCCATCGTCGTCCGCGACGAGCGGCCGGGCTTCCGCCCGGCGGAGAAGGACGCTCCGCCGGAGCTGCTCTTCAACGACGGCGTCTACGGGGTCAAGACCGCGCTGCGCGGCGCGATGCGCCGCTCCAACGTCGTCCACGCCTCCGTCAACGAGGCCGAGACGCGCCACAACCTCATGGCGCTGACGGGACAGACCCTGGAGGAGTTCCTGGCGCGGCCAGACCTGGACGGCTCTGTCTCGCCGCTCGTCTTCGAGAGCCCCATGCCCTACGCCGCCTACCCGCACGCCGAGAAGGCCGGCAAGGGCCCGCGCTTCGTCGACGGCGAGCTCCGCCTCAACCGCGTCGCGGTCTTCCTGCTGCCGCGGTGCGGAGTGCCGACGGTCTTCAGCTTCAGCTTCCGCATCCTCAGCCTCTTCAGCTTCGCGTTCTGCGTCGGACGCATCAAGATGGGCTTTCGCCAGACGATATCGTGAGCGTCCGCTACCATTCCAGATTCCTCGGACAGGACATCGACCTCGACGAGCTCTCGCGCGTCGTGGCGGACGCCGTCGGCGTCGCGTACCGGCTGAAGCCCGTCGCCGTGAAGTGCACCTACCCGGTGTTCCGCGGCGACGCGCCAGGCGCGGAGCCGGCGTTCGTCAAGGTCGGCACCGTCGAGGAGTGGACGCGCACGACGGCCGTCCTGCGCGAGGTAGGAGACTGCGACCTCTTCGCGCGTCCGCTGACCGGGAAGTTCGTCGGCTGGAGGGGCGGCGGACGCGACGACGGGCTGGCCGTCATCGTCTTCCCTTGGCGCGAGGGGCGCACGGTGTTCCCGGAGGACATGGACGACGAGCAGGCGCGCGGCTTCGTCGACGGCTGCGTCCGCCTCTCCCGCGCGCTGCGGCCGGCGACGGCGTTCGTCCGCGACGCGGACTCCCCGATCTCGCCCGACCGCGTCTACGCGAGCGTCGCCGGCTACGCGGCGCGGCATCCGCTCGCGGCGCGTCCGCTGCGCGGGCTCGTCCGCCTGCCGGCCGAGGCGCGCTCCTACGCGGGGCGGCGCCTCGCGGTCGTGCACGGCGACTTCCACGCCCGCAACTACTTCTTCGACGGCGGACGCCTCTCCGGGGTGTTCGACTTCGACAAGCTCACGGAAGACCTGGAGTGCGGCGACTTCGTGCAGGCCCTCGCCAGCCGCTTCGCGACGATGGCCGTCGCGGCCGACGCGCGCCGGCGCCTCGGGGAGGTCACGCGGCGGATGCTCGCGTTCGCGCCATGGCCGCGCGACGAGCTCGCGCTGATGGCGAACGTCTGGCGCCTCCGCTACGCCGCCCGCCGCGTCGAGAGACACCCCGACTCGCCGCTCACCGGCGTCGACGCCTACCGCCGCGACCGGCTCCTCCGCGAGCTCTCGCGCATAATCGAGGAGAAGGCATGAACAACAACTGGACGAAAGAGACGCGGATGGTCTGGTCCGCCGCGCTGGCCTACTGGGCGGTCCTCTCGCTGCTCAGCGTCTGGCTCTACCCGGTGATGATGTCGGACAGCATAACGCGCTACGCGCCGATGGCGGACGCCTTCGCGCGCGGCGACTGGGCGCAGGCGTTCCATCCGCGCTTCGGCGTGATCTTCCAGGTGCTCTCCGGCTCCGTCGCCTGGCTGACCGGGCTTTCCGGCGAGAAGGCGATCCAGGTCGTCGCGGCGGGGATGCTCGCGTTCTCCGGCGTCCCGCTCTTCTTCATGGCGAAGCGTCTCTTCGGCCCGCGCGTCGCCTGGTGGACGCTCGCGCTGCTCTTCGTCGCCGACGACCTGGCGCGCCACGCGATGGACGGGCTCCGCGACCCCGGCAAGTGCCTCGTCTTCGCGCTGCTCGGCCACGGCGTCGTCGCCAGGAGCCCGCTATCGTTCGCCGCCGGGCTGTTCGTGTTCGTCTCGCTCTTCTCCTACGGCTTCGCGGTGGCGAGCGTCCTCGTCTTCGCCTGGTGCGTCGTCGTCGCCGCCTTCGCCGCGCGCGGACGCGACCTCGGGATGCGCGTCGCGCCGGCGCTCGCGCTGCCGACGCTAGGCTGGGCGCTCGGGACCGCCGCCGTCACCGTCCTGACCCACGCCTACACCGGGCACTGGCTGCCTGCGCCCCACTACATAAAGTTCCTCGGAGGCTGGCTGTGATAGTCCTCATGTCCATCGCCGCCGCGGCCGTCGCCGTCCGCATCGCCACCCGCCGCTTCACCGCGCCGGAGTGGGCATTGCTCGCCATCGCAGCGCTCAACTACCTCGTCCTCGCCGGACAGCTCCTCGGCTGCTGGGGGATCGACAAATACGAAGGCCCGGAGAAGCGCTACTGGATACAGTCCGGCGTCCTCTTCCTCGGCTGGACGGCCTGGGGCCTCTCGGAGCTCTCCCGCGTCGCCGCGCGCCGCTGGCGCCCGGCCCGCCTGACGCTGCCGCTCGTCGTCGCCGTCTTCGCGGCGATCGACCTCGCCATGCTCGCGAAGCCCCACGTGCCAGGCTCGCGCCGCAACTCCAACCTCCGCGCCTGCGAATGGGCCGAGGAGCGCATCCGCGCCGACTGGAAGGGCCCCGCCGCCGACAGGGAGAACGTCTACTCCGACAGGGAATACCACGAGCCCGGCCGCCCCGCGCTCCGCGCCCACACCGGGCTCCTCGCCTACCGCCTCGGCGGACGCCAGGCGTCGCCGGACAAGTTCGGCGCGGTCGACCTCCCCGACTACGTCGTCGACGAGGAGAGGAAGCTCAGGCTCCCCGAGGGCGCGGACTACTCGCTCATGGACTCCGCCGAGTTCGGCGGACGCCGCTATCTCATCTACCGCCGCGAGAAAGGAGAGGTCAAGGAATGAACTCTGGACGCCTTCGTGTCGCAGTCCTCGCGCTGGCGGACGTCGCCTGCATCGCGTCCGTCTGGGCGTTCGTGGTGACCGCCTACTGGGCCTTGGGCTTCGCGCTCTACGACCCGCTCGCCTACCTGCAGGCGTGGCCGGTCGCCGTCGTCTTCGTGGCGGCGAACCTGCTCACGCGGCTCTACCACGGGCGCGGGGCTTATCCGTCGATGCCGCTCAGCCCTTCCGACGAGTTCCGCCAGCTCGTCGTCAACGCGCTCCTGACCCACGCGCTGGTGATGGCGTTCCTCGGCTTCGGCCACGGCGTCGAGCACGTCTCGCGCTTCGTGCTGGCCGTCTCCGGTCTGCTGACGGCGGCGACCGCCCCGCTGTTCCGCGACGCCGCGCGCGCCGTCATGCGGCGGCTCTCGGTGGGGCGCATCCCCGCGTTCGTCGTCGGCGAGGGCGAGACCGCCGACCGCGTGGCGCGGCTCTTCGAGAACGACTCCTACTACGGCTTCCGCGTCGTGCGCCGCTTCGGACGCGACGAGCTCCGCGACGTCGTCGCCGCCGCGCAGGCCGCCGACGTCAGGCATCTCTTCTGCTGCTACCGCGACGACCGCTTCTTCCGCGCCCAGCTGCCGGACTTCACGCGGCAGTTCGCGTTCGTGGAATACCTGCCGACGCCGCTCGCCTTCCCCGTCGCCGGAGCCCGCGCGGTGTCCGTCGGCACCCTCGGCGGACTCGAAATGGTCAACCAGGGGCGCATGAAGGCCCTCGCCTGGGAGAAGTCCATCGTCGACTGCGCGCTCTCGCTCGCCATCTTCGCCGTCACCCTGCCGCTCTTCGTCGTCGTCCCGGTGCTGATCAAGCTCACCAGCCGCGGGCCTGTGTTCTACCGCGCCGAGAGGCTCGGCAAGAAGGGCAGGCCGATCCGCGTCTGGAAGTTCCGCTCGATGTATGCCGACGCCGACCGCCGGCTGCAGTCGCTCCTCGACTCCGACCCCGCGCTCAAGGCCGAGTTCGAGCGCGACTTCAAGCTCAAGAACGACCCCCGCGTCACCCCGCTCGGACGCTTCCTGCGCAAGACCTCCATCGACGAGCTGCCGCAGCTCTTCAACGTCCTCCGCCGCGACATGGCCCTCGTCGGGCCGCGGCCCATCGTCGCCAAGGAAGTCCGCTACTACGGCAAGGCGTTCGAGACCTTCTCGTCGGTGAAGCCCGGCATCACCGGGCTCTGGCAGGCCTCCGGGCGCAGCGACACCGACTACTCCGAGCGCGTCGCCCTCGACATGCTCTACGTCCTCAACTGGTCGCCGTGGCTCGACCTCTGGATCGTCTACCGCACCGTCGCCGCCGTCCTCCGCATGAAGGGCAGCTATTGAGCGCGTCCGTGTACGTCGGACGCCTCGCGCCCAGCCCGACCGGAGCCCTCCACCTCGGCAACGCCAGGACTTTCATGGTCGCCTGGCTCCGCGCCAGGTCGCTGGGCGGACGCGTCGTCCTCCGCATGGAGGACCTCGACCACCCGCGCGACAAGCCGGGCGCCGCCGCGCAGGCGCTTGAAGACCTCCGCTGGCTCGGCTTCGACTGGGACGAGGAATTCGTCCAGTCCGAACGCCGCGCCGTCTACCGCGAGGCGCTGGAGTTCCTTCGCGAGCGCGGCCTCGCCTACCCTTGCGCCTGCACCAGGCGCGACGTCGAGTCCGCGCAGTCCGCGCCCCACGACGGCGAGCAGCTCCGCTACGCCGGACGCTGCCGCGGACGGTTCGCGGACTGGGACGACGCGCTGCGCTTCAAGGGCTCGGCGCCGTGCTGGCGGTTCCGCGTCCCCGACGCGACGCCGCCGGTCAGATTCACCGACGCCTTCGCGGGGGAATACGAGCAGGACGTCGCGGCGGCGCTCGGAGACTTCCCGCTCGCGCGCGACCGCGACGGCGCGGGCTACACGCTCGCCTGCGTAGTCGACGACCTGCTCATGGGCGTGACCGAGGTCGTGCGCGGCGACGACCTCCTGCCGGCGACGCCCGCCCAGATCCTCCTCGCCCGCGCGCTCGCGCCCTGGTGTCGTCGGATGGACGTCTCATACCTCCACGTCCCGCTCGTGGTCGGGCCGGACGGACGCCGCCTGGCGAAGCGCCACGGCGACACGCGCGTCGCGGCGTTCAGGGAGCGCGGCTGGACGCCTGAGAGGCTGCTCGGAACGCTCGCGGAGTCGTGCGGATGGGCGGAGCCGGGCGAGGAGACGACGCTTCGCGCCCTTCTGCCGCGCTTCGACCTCTCGCGCCTCCCCCGCCGCCCCTGGACTTTCTAGTGCCTAGTGCCTAGTGCTTAGTGCCTAGTGCCTGGTGCCTAGTGCTTAGTGCCTGGTGCCTGGTGACTGGTGGCTGGTGCCTGGTGACTGGTGCCTAGTGACTGAAGCCTTTGTCGGTTGTCCGTCGTCGGTTGTCCTTGCGGCGCGCCGATTGACGACGGCGGTCACGCGTCCCCGCGTGACCGCACTAAGCACTAGGCACCAAGCACTAGGCACTACCCCCCCCTCTTGACAAAATGCGGGGGGGGGGTATAATACGCGACAAAAATTAAAAGGTGGAGAAGTTGAAAGGTGGAAAATTCGCGAGAGACGCGAGAGACATGAGAGACGTGAGGGACATCAGAGACCTTATGCGCGACGTGAGAGTCGTGAGAGACGGCAGAGACGCGAGGCGGTCGATTGTCGCCGCTTCGCCGGATGTCGCCTCATGTCCCTGTCGCCCCTGTCGTCGCTCACGTCGCCTCCTCTGCGCGGGCGGCCGAGGACGTCCGCCCCTACCGGGCAACGCGGGCGAGCGGGACGCTCGCCCCTACCGCGCGACGGTAGGGTCACGCGTCCCGCGTGACCGCACCAAACACCAAGCACCAGGCACCAAGCACCAAGCACCAGGCACTAGGCACTAGGCACTACGCACCAATGATCTAACCTGAAAGGAACCAACCATGAAACTCAGATCAATCGCCGCCGCCATCGCGCTTGCCGCGCCGTCCGCCGCGCTTGCCGCCACCGCCGTCGGGTCGTGGACGACCGGAAACACCTGGGACGAATACGTGCCGTCGGAGAACAACCTCCTCCAGCTGCGCTATCTCGTGCAGAACGGCGAGCACAACGATTTCTACATTTGCAAGGAGTTCAACAGCGAATGGGGGAAGCGCGGGTCCGGCACCAGCGCCGGATGGGGATATAGCGCCCATGCCGTCACCCTCCGCTTCCCGAGCAAGGCGACGATATCCGCCTTCAACTTCTACACCCAGTGGGGCGACGACGGACGCGTCGACATCGCCATGAACTCCGTGAAGGTCAGGCGTTCGTCGGACGGCGAGTGGGAGACGCTGGAGAACTCGTTTGTGAAATATGCCGGGTCGAACACGCTTGACGCCGACGGAAAGCCGACCAAGCCCCAGCGGCGCTTCGCGCTCTTCGCGGCGGAGGACGGCTCTCCGCTCGCCGAGGACGTCGTGGAGCTGCAGATGGACTTCCCGACGCAGCAGAACTCCGGCGTCGGTTACGTCGGCATCGAGGTCGTCGGCACGCTCGCGGAGGACCCGGGCGAGCCTCCGGAGTCCGAGACGGTCTGGGACGCCGGAGGCTTCGACGCGTCGACGTGGCAGCCGCTCGCCGCAGAGAGCAACATGATGGCGTATGTCTCGTCCATCCAGAAGGACGGCACGGCGACCACCTACTACGACTACATGATCGACGGCAAGATCGACCGCTGCCAGGCGGACGCGTCCTACCTTGTGAGCTCCGGGCAGAAGGTCGCCTGGCTCTTCGCGAAGCCCATCACCCTGCAGTCGTTCAGCGTGTTCGCGAGCTGGGGTAACGGCGGCGACGGCGTCGGCATCTTCCACTTCGACACGCTCGACGCCGACGGCGTCTGGACGGAGCATCTCCTGCCGAAGGACTACGTCCTGGTCGGCACCGCGTTCGGGTTCGAGACGCACGAGGGCAGCGACGGCTACAACTACGCCACGCTGCGCCGGCGGGACGGCGAGCCGATCGCCACCGACGTCCTCGGCATCCGCGTCCTCGCGTTCTTCGAGCTCACCGCCTGCTGGGCGGAGGTCGAGGCGGAGGGCTGGACGGACACCAGCCCGGCGGTCTTCGACGATCGCTCGGTCACCGTCGCCACCGACTGCTGGGACGTGACCTGGACGGCGAAGCTCACCAGCCTCGGCGCCAGCGACCAGGCGACGGTCAACCTCTGGACGAGCCTCGACAACGACACCTTCACCCTCGCCGACACGCGGGTCGTCACCGAGACAGACGTCGCCTATACCTTCAGGCAGACGCTCTCCGACGTCAACCAGACCCTCTACTACAAGTTCGAGACCGTCAACGCAAAGGACGGAAAGGAATGGCGCTCGACCAACACCGTGGCGTCCGTCGTCAACCCCGACAACGCCACCTACTATTGGAAACCGTCCGTGACGTCCGGCGCCTGGGAGGACGCGGCGAACTGGACGAACAACAGGAACGACACTCGGTTGAAGTGGCCGACGGACAAATACACGACGGCGGACTTCACCAGTCTGGCGTCGGGCGCGTCGGTGACGGTGGAGGTCGGCGTCGCGCACTCTCCCCGGCTCGTGCTCGCGCCTCTCGGAGCTGAGGTCGTGTTCACCGGCGCCGCCGGCGTCACGCTGTCGCCGGCGGCGCTGCCGAGCGGCGTCACCGGGCGGATGGTCGTCGACACGATGGGGCTGAGCGTCTCGTCCATCGCGGAGTTCGCGGACGGCGCTCGCCTCGTGGCGCAGAACGGCGCATCGCTCTACATGGCGAGCTACCGCCTCAACGGGGAGCAGAGCGGGCTCGAGCTGCTGAGCGGCGCGACGCTCAGGGGCGGAGGCACCCACTCGCACCTGTCGGGAGACTCCGAGATCCTGCTGAACGGCGGGTCGGTGACGGAGGCGGGCTACTTCGTGTGGTCGGGGACGGGCGCGTCGAATGACGGATGCCTGACGTTCGGGCTTGGAGGCGGCACGTTCAGGGCCACGCAGGCGCACTGCAAGGAATACGCCGGGACGTGCACTTTCCGCTACGTGCTGCCGGGCGGCAAGTGGGAGGGCTACGGCGAGGCCCCGCTGCAGCCGAAGAGCGTCAACTCCACGGAATACCACCGGTTCGGCAACGTCTCCTCGAGTGGCGGCGCGTTCCGGGTCGAGCTGGTCGCGGGCGGCGGAGTGCTGCGCTCGGAGCTGGAGATTCCGCTGATCGAGATGGTCGACAAGGACGTGATCAACACCAACTACTTCGAGTTCGTGGCGTTCGGCAAGGAGATGAAGGCCGGAGTGCCGAACGGGAGGGGAGACTGCTTCTACTGGACCTACGACGGCGGCGACGCGCGCGAGCCGGCGACGGATGGCGCGCTGCCGACGGGGCTGCGCTTCCACCACGCCGAGCGCGGCGGCGCCGTCCTGATCGTCCGCTAGCGTCTGCGCGGCTGGCAACAGCCTTCTCCCGAACGGCTCGCTGCGGGCAGAGATGCGCCGCAGAAGCGCAACGCGCTTCGGAGGGAAGGTTGCGAAGCAACGGCGAA
>CAVCXQ010000022.1:0-10544 GCA_963606275.1 uncultured Muribaculaceae bacterium
AAGCACTAACCATAAAAGGGGACAAAACATGAGCATCACCGAAATCGAGCCGCTGCTGGATGCGTCGGAACGTCTGGTCGCAGAGACCGGTCTTGGCTTTCGGCGTTCCCTTGCGGACAAAATCGACTGGAAAGATCGTCTGATTTGTCTCAGACGTTCTTCGTGAATCAGCTGAGGGCCGCCGCACACGTTGTCGTGACGCCGCAGCAGGGAGATTTCGTCGTGGACGGGAAACACCTCTTCGAGGTCGGCGGCAAGGGGAAGGGCTTCGACCAGATCAAGGACGTCCCGAACAGCTATGTCGTCAATGACGACGTGGAGATCGGGCGCGGCAATAAGATTCCGCTGTGGCTTTTCGGCTTCCTGTATTGAGCGAATTCGCGCCGAACAAGAGCCTGAACAACCTTTCGCGCCAAGACCTTTTTGACTTTGGCAACGGTCGGCGCATCGGGAAGATGCGCGTCGGGACGCGGGGCGTGACGGAATTCCCGTCCACTAACCCATTATGCTCCTGCGGACGATGTCCTTGACCGCGCTCCAGCGGGCGGACGATAGCCGCTTGACGTCCGCCGTCAGCCGCATGCGCTCCTCCTCGGCGGCGGCGTCCCCGGACGCCGGCAGCGCCCCGCGCCGGCGCCGCAGAGCCTCCGCCCAGAGCGAGCGGACGAAGTCCTCCAGGATGTCCGTCGCCGACAACTCGCTCGCCTGGCTGCGGACGGAGCCCTGCCAGACGTCGTCGAACCACGCGCGCTCCCGCGCCGGCAGAGCTTCCGCGAACGCGGCGAACAGGTCCTCGCCCTTCGCGCACTCCTGGCGCCAGGCCTCGACCACGCGACGCGTGAAGTCGCTGTCGAACACCTCCGCCGGCAGCAGCTCCCCCACCATGCCGGCCAGCGTCGCGTCGTATTCGTTCGCCAGCAGGAACGAGCAGAACGCGCGCTCGCGCGGCGACGGCGGAAGGGCCGCTCCCGCGTCCTCGCCCGGCGTCGCCGCGTCGTCCGCGCCTTCGCCGCCGTCCGCCGACGCAGACGCGGCGAACGCATCGCCGTCGCCATCGCCGATTTCGTCGTCCGCGCCTTCGTCCGCCTCCGCCGCCGGCGCAGCCTTCGCCGCCGGGCGGACTTTCGAGAGGTCTTCGGCGAGCGCCGCCGTCGGGAGGCCGAGGAGCCTGGCGGCCTCGCCGGTCATCGCGGCCCTGAGGACGCCGTTCGGACACGACGCGACGGTCTCCAGCACCTCGCGGGTCACGCGGGTCACGGCGTCCACCGTCCCGGGGTCGCGCTCCTTCGCCCGCGCCGTCCTCACCTGGAAGGCCACGATCGACTCCGCGCCGTCAAGAAGCCGCCGGAAGTCCTCCGCCGGACGCCGCCGGAGGAACGAGTCGGGGTCGTCCCCTCCCGGCAGCGAGACGACGCGCACCGGCAGACCGGCCGCGAGGCACAGCCTGGCGGACTTCACGGTCGCGGCGTGCCCCGCGTCGTCGTCGTCGTAGACGAGCGTCACGAGGTCGGCGACCTTGCGGAGCGCGGCGACGTGCTCCTCGGTGAAGGCCGTGCCCTGTCCGGCGACGGCGTTCGGGAAGCCTCGCGTCTGCAGGCGGATGCAGTCGATCTGCCCCTCGCAGACGATCGCCTCGTGGCTCTTCCTGTCCTGCGCGATCGCCTTCACCGCCATGTCGAAGCCGTAGAGGATGCGCTTCTTGCTGAAGAGCGGGGTCTCGGGCGAGTTGACGTATTTCCCGGAGCGCTTCGAGGCGACGAGCTGGCGCCCGGAGTAGCCGACGACGCGCCCCTGGCGGTCGCGGATGGCGAACACGAGGCGTCCGCCGAAGCGGTGGTAGCCGGCGTCGCCGGGGCGGTCGCCGCGCTTGACGACGCCGGCGGCGTCCAGCTCCTCCGGGGTGTAGCCGTATTTCCTCGCCAAGGTGAGGATCGGCGCGGCGCCCTTCGGGGCGTAGCCGATCTGGTACGCCTCCTGGACGTCGGGACCTAGCTCGCGGGAGGCGAGGTATTCGCGCGCCGGCGCCGCCTCCTTCGTCTGCAGCAGACAACGGCGGTAGAACTGCGTCAGCTCCGAGAGCAGCGCGTAGAGGCGGCGGCGGCGCACCGCCGCGTGGTCCTCCTCGACGGACTCTATCCTGACGCCGCAGCGGTCGGCGAGCTTCTTCACGGCGTCGACGAACGACAGCCCTTCCATCTTCTCGACGAACTTGATCGCGTCGCCGCTCTCGCCGCACCCGAAGCAGTGGTAGAAGCCGCGCGCCTCGTTGATGTTGAAGCTCGGCGTCTTCTCGCGGTGGAACGGACAGCACGCCTTGCGCGACGAGCCGGACGCCCGGACTTCGATCCCGTAGGACGCGACGAGCTCCGCGAGGTCGGTGCGCGCCTTGACCTCCTCGACGGTCGCCTCTGTGATTCCGCCTGCCATTGGCGTCAGAGCCGCCTACTTCCTCGCCTTCGGCTCCGGGGCGGTGCCGGCAGTGCCGTGCTTCGGCGGCTTGGGCATGAACGGGTTGCTGGCGTCGCCGGAGCCCGCCGCCAGCGTCGTCGCCGTCTCGTAGCCGACAACCGCCTGCCTGCCCTCGAGGCCGGCGCCGTCCAGGATCTCCGTGAACGAGTCGTCGGAGACGCCCTCCTGCACGACGCGGGGCACCAGTTTTCCGTCCTCGCCGACCAGCCAGACCTTGCGTCCGCGCGGCACTTCGCCGTCGGCGCGGTCCTCGTCCTTGGGGCGGAAGCGGAACGCGGCGGTCGACACCGCGACCGCGTTCTCGGCGCGGGCGGTCTCGATGGAGAGCGTGGCGGTCATGCCGGGGAAGAGCATCTCGTCGGGGTTCTCCGCCTCGATGATGATCGGGTAGGTGACGACGTTGTTCGTCGTCGTCGCCGCCAGGCGGATCTGCCGCACCTTGCCCACGAACTTGCGGCGGTAGGCGTCGGCGGTGAAGGTGACGGACTGCCCGACCTTGACGTTGCCGACGTCCGCCTCCGGCACCGTCGCCTCCACCCAGATCGTCTTCAGATCCTCGGCGATGGTCAGCACCGGCACGGCGTTCATCGACGAGACGACCGTCTCGCCCTCCTCGACCTTACGGGCGAGGACGACGCCGTCCACGGGAGAGCGGATGGTGCAGTAGTCGAGGTCGGCCTTGGCCTTGGAGACGGACGCCTCGGACTGCTCGACGGACGCCTTGGCGCTGTCGAGCGACGCGGACGCGCTGTCGCGGGACTCGACGGCCGCGTCGAGGTCGGCCTCGGAGCACATCTCCTTCTTGAAGAGGGCCTGCTTGCGCGCGAGCGTCTTCTCGGCGAGGACGAGGGCCGCCTCGCACTGCTTGACCTTGGCGCGGTTGCCGTGGAGCTGGCCGAGCGCGTTGCGGTAGGTCGCCTCGTAGACGAGCGGGTCGATGAGCGCGACAACCTGCCCGTTGGTGACGGTCGAGTTGTAGTCGACGAAGAGCTTGACCACCTTGCCGTTGACCTGGGCGCCGACAGGGACGCCGCTCGGCGTGTTGCGCGGCTGGACGGTGCCGGTGGCCTCGACCGTGCGCACGATGTCGGTGCGCGAGATCGGCGCGAAGCGGAACTTCGGCCCCTTCGGCTTGCCGCCCAGCCCGCCGTCGGGACCGCAGCCGGCGACGAGCGCGACAGAGAGGATCATGGAGACGACGACAGGAATGGCTCTTTTCATGTTGGTCAGGTCTTTCGCATGTAAACCGTCGCGGCATCCCCCGGCCCGTCGTCTCCTGGCGCGCCGGTATTCATGCGCGCCGGGAGGACGTCCGTAGTCCGCCGTCCCGATAGTTTAGCATTTTTCCGCCGTCCCTGCCGAGGCGCGGCGCGTCAGCCGTCAGCCCCGCCCTGCTTTCGTACGGGTCATTTGCGCGGGCGAGGGGGGATTATGGTATAATATGCCGAAATGGAGAGATTTGACACAGCGCAGGCGAAGGCGGCAGTCCTCATCGAGGCCCTGCCATACGTCCAGGACTTCAAGGGCTCGGTGGTGCTCGTCAAGCTCGGCGGCTCGGTGATGGAGGTCGAGGGGAACCTCGACTCCATCATGGACGACGTCGCGTTCCTCAACGCCGTCGGCGTCAAGGTCGTCGTCGTCCACGGCGGCGGCAAGGCGATCTCGAGGGCGATCCGCGCCTCCGGCCACGAGACGGCGTTCGTCGGCGGGCTCCGCGTGACCGACGAGGCGACGATGGAGACCGTGCGCCGCACCCTGAACAACGTGGTGAACCCCGACCTGGTGGCGCGGCTCTGCCGGCGCGGCGCGAACGCGAAGCCGCTGCACGGGAACTGGCTCTTCGGGGCGCGGAAGGTCCCCGGCCCGGACTGCGGCTACGTCGGCGAGGTGGCGAAGGTCGACGAGCGCGCCGTCGTCGAGATGCTCGACGCGCGCATCGTGCCGGTCGTGACCCCGCTCGGCACCGGGGTCGAGGACGGCCACCTCTACAACGTAAACGCCGACTACGCGGCCGCCGCGCTCGCCGCCAAGCTGAAGGTGCGCAAGTTCGTGCTGGTGTCCGACGTGCCGGGGCTCATGCGCGACCCGGCGGACGCCTCCACCCTTTTCTCGACCCTGAGCCTCGCCGACACGGCGCGGCTCAAGTCCGAGGGAGTCATAGCGGGGGGGATGCTCCCCAAGATCGAGAGCTGCGAGGACGCGATCCGCGCCGGGGTGAGGAAAGTCCACCTCGTCGACGGGCGCATGGCGCACTCTCTGCTGCTGGAAATATTCACGCGCGAAGGCGTGGGAACGGAGATAACGGAATGAGCAACGAAAAGACACGGGAAACACTCGAACTCTACGCGGCGAAGGTCATGCCGACCTACTCGCCGTCCATAGTCATCGCGTCCGGCAAGGGACTGACCGTCCGCGACGTCGACGGGCGCAGCTACTACGACTTCACCAGCGGGATCGGCGTCCAGGCGGTCGGCCACGCGAACGCGAAGGTGACGGAGGCGATCCGCTCGCAGGCGGCGGCGCTGACGCACTGCTCGAACCTGTACGCGAACGTGCCGGCTACGGCGCTCGCCGCGAAGCTCGTGGCGCTCTCCGGCCTCGGCGGCAAGGTGTTCTTCTGCAACTCCGGGGCGGAGGCGAACGAGGCCGCGCTCAAGCTCGTGCGCCGCTGGGGGCGCGACAACGGCGGCCGCTACGAGGTCGTGACCTTCCGCCAGGGCTTCCACGGGCGGACGCTGGCGACTGTCGCGGCGACGGCGCAGGCCTGGTGCCAGGACGGCTACGACCCGCTGCCGGTCGGCTTCGCCTACGCCGACTACAACGACCTCGAGAGCCTGAAGGCCGCCATCACCGACAAGACCGTCGCGGTGATGCTCGAGGCCGTCCAGGGCGAGGGCGGCGTCACCCCGGCGACCGAGGAGTTCATGAAGGGCGTCCGCGCCATCTGCGACGAGAGGAACCTGCTCATGGTCGTGGACGAGGTGCAGACCGGGCTCGGCCGCACCGGCGACTGGTTCGCCTGGCAGGGCTACGGCGTCAAGCCCGACCTCTTCACCTGCGCCAAGGCGCTCGGCGGCGGGCTTCCGCTCGGCGCGCTCGTCTCGAACGCCGCGCTCGCCGACGTCTTCGCGCCGTCCTCGCACGCCTCCACCTTCGGCGGCAACCCCGTCGCCGCCGCCGCCGCCAACGCGGTCATCGAGGTGATCGAGGAGGAAGGCCTGCTCGAGAACGCCCGCAAGACCGGCGAGCTCATGCGCGAGACCCTCCAGGGCTTCGTCGACAAGTACGACAAGCTCCTCGAGGTGCGCGGCAAGGGCCTCATGCTCGGGCTCGCCGTCGACGGCGACGCGAAGGAGGTCGTCGACGCGCTCGCGGGACAGGGCCTGCTCGCGCTCACCGCCGGGCCGGACGTCGTGCGCTTCCTGCCGCCGCTCTGCCTCGGCGAGGACGACCTCGAGGACGCGGCGGACATGATGTCCGACGCCTTCGACTCCCTCTACGGCGAATGAGAAGCCGGGACGCCGGCAGCCTAGCGAGGGGGAGAACGTCCCGATGAACTTCGTCCAGCGGCACGCCTACGACGTCGGCTTCGTGCTGGCGTCCATGGCCTGGCCGTTCCTGGGCCGCCGCCGCCGGCGCGTCGCCGTCGACAACGTGCTCCGGGCGAAGGTCGCGGACAGCCCGCGCGAGGCGCGGCGGATCGCGCGCCGCTCGCTCGGCCACCTCGGCGGACACGTCGCCGAGGCGCTCTTCGTCCCCTCCGTGGTCACCAGTGCGAACTACCGCGAGCACCTCGACGTCGGCGGAGCGCCGGCGGACGCCGTGCGGCTGCTGCTCGACGGGACGGACGAGCCGATCCTGCTCGTGTCCGCCCACCACGGCGTCTGGGAGGCGGCGACGAACGTCATCTCCTTCGCGCGCCCGATGATCGCCGTCGCGCGCGTCCAGAACAACCGTCTGCTCGCCCGCTGGATGGAGCGGCACCACTTCCGGGGGCCGGTCACGCTGGTGGACAAGAACCGCGGCTTCACGCAGGCGGTGCTGGAGCAGTGGCGGAGGACGAACGCGGCGATGACGATCCTGATGGACCAGCACGCCGGGCGCGGCGGCGCGCGGCTCTCGTTCTTCGGGCGTCCGGCGCGGACGTTCACCACCGCGACTCGCCTGGCGATGCGCACCGGCGCGAGGATCGTCGTCGGCTCGTTCGTCCGCGTCGCCCCATACCGCTACCGCCTCGTCGCGACCTGCGGGCCGATGTCCGTGCCGAAGGACGCCGACCGCGACGCCGTTACCCAGATGCTCAACGACAGGCTGGAGGCGGTGATCCGGCAGTATCCGGAGCAGTATCTATGGCTTCACCGGAGGTGGCGCGATGACTAACGCGACGTTCACGATGGCGTGCGACTTCCTCTGCCTCGCGCTGAGCCTGGTCTTCCTGTGGTCGACGATGGTGGTGCTGGCGGGGCTGATCAAGCCGGCGAGGCCGCGTCCGCGCGCGTCGCGCAAGCTGCGCTTCGCCGTCGTCGTCTGCGCGCGCAACGAGGAGGCGGTCGTCCGACTGCCGGTGCGCAGCGCGCTCCACGCGCGGCATCCGGCGGAGCTCCGCGAGGTCTTCGTCTTCGCCGACAACTGCACCGACCGCACCGCCGAAGTCGCGCGCGCCGCCGGCGCCACGGTCTGGGAGAAGTCCACGCCAAGCCACGGCAAGGGCGACGTCCTCGCATGGGGAATCGCCCGCGTCCTCGCCGAGCGCCCCGACGTGGAGGCGTTCGCCGTCTTCGACGCGGACAACGTGTGCTCCGACGGATGGCTGGAGGCGGTGAACGACGCGCTCGCGGACGGCGAGACGGTCGTGACCGGACGGCGCCAGTCGTCGAACGCCGGCGCCAACCTCATCTCCGGGTGGTACACCGTCTACTGGTCGATGATGAACGAGCTCTCGAACCGCGTGCGCACCAACCTGGGGCTCTCCGGCAAGCTCACCGGCACCGGCTTCGCCTTCCGCCGCGAGGCGCTCGGCCCGGACGGCTGGAGCACGAAGACGATGGTCGAGGACGTGGAGTTCTCTGTTCAGACCAACCTGCGCGGCGGGCGCGTCGCCTACGTGCCGGAGGCGGACTACGCCGACGAGCAGCCGGTGACCGTCCGCTACATGTGGCGGCAGCTGCGCCGCTGGGCGACCGGCGGCTGGCAGGTCGCCCGCGCCTACTTCGTGCCATGGCTGCGCGCGCTCGCCGCGCGTCCGTCGCTGCGGCTCTTCGACAGCTTCTTCGCCATCCTCACCGGGATGTCGGTCGCCTTCATCCTGCTCTTCAACCTCGTCGCGCTCGCGGTGCGCGTCGCCTTCGGCTCGGCGGACGCCGCCGCCGTGCGCTTCTTCCTGTCGGTGACGCTCTTCGTCTTCGTGATGGGCTGGTTCACCGCCTGGGCGTCCGTCGCCCTCTCGCCGCAGAAGCGGCGTCCGCGCGTCGCCGCGATACTGACCTTCCCCGCGTTCTCGCTGGTGCTCTCGGCGTCGGTGATCACCGCGCTCGTCCGCCCGACCCGCCGGTGGAAGCCGATCCCGCACGGCGACGGGGGCGCGGGCGGAAAGGAGGCGAGCGAATGAGCGAAGGCGTCATCGAGCTGAGGGACGTGCGCAAGACGTTCCGGGACTTCTGGCTGCGCCCGACGGTGGCGGCCGTGGACGGGCTGTCGCTGACGGTCGAGCGCGGCGAGGTGTTCGCCCTTCTCGGCCCGAACGGCTCCGGCAAGTCGACGACGATCAAGATGATCCTCGGGCTGCTCTCGCCGAGCGCCGGGCGCGTCTCGCTCTTCGGGCTCCCGCCGTCGTCCGTCGAGGCGCGCCGCCGCCTCGGCTACCTGCCGGAGCTGAGCTACCTGCATCCGTTCCTCACCGCGCGCGAGACGCTCGCCTACTACGGCGGGCTCTCCGGGCTGCCGCAGCGCGAGGCGCGGCGGCGGACGGACGAGCTGCTGGAGATGGTCGGGCTTTCGTCGGTGGCGAAGCGCCCGGTCGGCGGCTTCTCGAAGGGCATGGCGCGGCGCGTGGCGCTCGCCGCCGCGCTGATCGGAAGGCCAGAGCTGCTCGTCCTCGACGAGCCGACCTCAGGGCTGGACCCGATCTCGACCAACGAAGTCAAGACGCTCGTCAAGGCGCTGCGCGACGGCGGCATGACCGTCCTCACCACCTCCCACCTGCTGGCGGACGCGCAGGACATCTGCGACCGGGTGATGATCCTCAACCGCGGCAAGTGCGTCGCCGAGGGCCGCGTCGCCGAGCTCGGCACCAGCCTGGAGGAGTTCTTCCTCGCCAAGGTGGACGAGTCGCGCGGCTTCGCGCTCGCGCCGTTCCTGTCCGAGGGGAAGTGATGCGCGCGTTCGCCGAGGTCGTCCGCCTGGAGCTGAAGGCGCTTGTCCGGTCGAAGGCCGTGCTGTTCCTGCTCGTCGCGTCCGCCGCCTGGACGCTCGCGACGCCGGCGCTGGTGCGCGGCGACGGGACGCCGGAGGGCGCGCGCGAGCTCTGGGTCCGTTTCTCGCTCGGCGGCGTCTTCGCGCTGCTCGTCGTGTCGCTGCTAGCGTCCGCGACCGGCTCGATCGCCCGCGAGCGCGCCGAGAGGCGGCTGCAGCTGACTCTCGTGCGCCCCGTGCGCTACGCCGCGCTCGTCCTCGGCAAGATCCTCGCCAACGTCGCCGTCGGCGCGTTCGTGCTGGCGGCGTCCGCCGGGATCCTCGCCGCCCGCGTAGACCTCTCGCGCCCGTGCAGCCACGTCGTCGAGCCGACGCTGCCGCCGCTCGCCGAGGCCGTCGGACAGCTCTACGAGGAATGCATGGCGGACACCAACACGCCGGCGTTCGTGCGCGAGGCCCCGCGGGCGACGGTCATGCGGATGCTCGCCGCGCGCGAGCTCGACCGCTACGAGGCGGTGCCTCCCGGGACCTCCGCCACCTGGCGATTCCCGTCCGCCGGCGACGCCCTGCGCGTCCGCTTCTCCGGCGCGTTCTCCATGCGCCCCCAGGTGTTCGGCGAGTTCAGGTCCGGCGAGAGCGCCTGCGTCGCCAGCAACGTCACCCGCATGATCTCCGACTTCCCGCTGGCGGTGGCGGACGGCGCGGACGTCGTGTTCGAGAACCGCGGCGCGTCGGCGGTCATGCTGCGCCCGCGCCGCGACGTCCACCTGCTGCGCGAGGCGGACTCCTTCGGACGCAACCTCGTCCGCGCCTGCGTCGTCCTCGTCTCCATTCTCTCGCTCGTCGTCTCGTTCGGCGTGTTCCTCGGCACGTGCCTCGGGCGTCCGGTCGCGCTGTTCGTCGCGTTCGTCGTCCTCGCCGTCGGCGAGATGAGCCCGAGCGTCCTGGAGCAGTATCCGGACGAGCTGGAGACGGACGCCGTGGACCGCGTCGGGCTGGTGATCGCCAGGACTGCCGCGGCGGCGACGCATCCGCTGACGGCGGAGTCGCCGCTGGAGGACCTGTCGCGCGACGTCTGCGTCGAGCCTTCGCGGGTGGCGCGGCTGGCGCTCGCGAACCTCGTTGCCGCGCCGCTCGCGTTCGCGCTGCTCGGCGCGTTCCTCATCCCGCGCAAGCAGGACGACCTGGCGTGACGGAGGGGCGATGAAGCTGTCCGTCCGCATCTGCCTCGCCGTCCTCGTGCTCTACGCCGCCGCCGCCGCGTTCGGCGAGGTGCAGTATCGCGCCGCGCGCTTCCGCGACGTCACGCCCGCCTACGCGCGCGTGGACGCGACGAGGCGCTACCTGCCGCCGCTCGCGAAGGCTCCGGGGTCGGGCGAGCGGTTCCTGCTCGGCACGGACGGACTCGGGCGCTCGGTCGCGCTCCGCCTCGTGCAGGGGACGCGGATCGCCTTCCACGTCGGCATCGTGACCTCGCTCATCGCGATCCCGCTCGGCGTCCTGCTCGGGCTCTTCGGCGGCTATCTCGGCGGGAAGGTCGACTCGCTCGTGGTCTGGCTCTGCGCGACGGTGGCATCGATGCCGGGGCTGCTGTTCATCCTCGCGATCTCGCTCGTCGTCGGGCAGGGGCTTCTCGGCATCTACCTCGGCATCGGGCTGACGAC
>CAVCXQ010000023.1:0-10485 GCA_963606275.1 uncultured Muribaculaceae bacterium
AAGGCACGGGCGACCGGCGCACGATTCGCCGCATCAACTCGCTTATCCAAAGCATCGAGCGGAACGGATACGACTGCATCGGGAATCCGGAACCGCTCAAGGGGAATCTCTCCGGCTGGTGGAGCGTCCGCATCAACGACAAGGATCGGATCGTCTTCCGAATCGCCGACGGACGCCTTGAGATCATGGCCTGCAAGGGGCATTACACCTGACATCCAAGAACTCATTCGCGAACACAGGCGCGAATCCTTCGCCCCGACAAACGCGGTCACGACGCCGGCCAGACTCGCCAGCGCGAAGAGTATGGACCCGATCACCCAGCGCTTGACGAGCCAACGCCAAAAGCCCCCTTTGGGTCTTCTTGGGGTGGAAACAAAGCCGCCGCAGGTTTTGGTATAATTGCGGACATGAAAGCCTCTATCACACTGCTCCTCGCCGCCGCCGCGCTCGCCGCCGCCGCTGGCGACTCCGTCACCCGTGAACGCTATCCCGACGCCGACGCCGTCGTCGTCTCCGACGTCACCCGCGTCGAATACGCGCCCGACGGCACCTACGTCGAGACCTGCGAGAGCCGCACCAAGGTCCTGACCGAGAAGGGCCGCCGCGAGGAGCGCACCGTCTCGCTCTACTACTCCAGGCGATACGGCGAGGCGTCGATCGACTCCGTCACCGTCGTCGGCACGAACGGCGTCGAGCGCAAGGTCGACGTCTCCGCGACCACGAAGGAGTCGACGGACAACGGCTCGATGGCGTCCAACATCTACGACCCGCTCGACCGGCGGATCGTCTGCCTCGTGCCCGACCTGGCCGTCGGCGAGACGCTCTGCGTGAAGGCGACGCGCCGCGCCCTGAAGCCGCGCTGCAAGGACCAGTGGGCCGACCTCCAGCTGCTGGAGAGCTCGAATCCGATCGTCAGCGCGCGCGTCGAGGTCATGGCCCCGAAGGAGCGACCGATCCGCCGCAAGGCGGTGCGGCATCCGCTCGGCAACGTCGTCGCCACGGAGACTCCGCTCCCCGACGGCGGCGTCCTGCACGTCTTCGCGGCGACGAACTCGCCGCAGGCGTTCCCGGAACCGGACATGCCGCCGCTCTACACCCAGGTGCAGCACGTGCGCGTCTCGACGGCGGCGGACTGGCCGGAGGTCTCGCGCTGGTACTGGGACCTCTGCGCCCCGCACCTCGCGAAGACCAACGCCGCGATGGTGGCGAAGGTCGAAGATCTCAAATCTCAGATCTCAGATCTCGCCCCCCGTCCCCAGTCTTCCGCCACCCATCCCTCGTCCACCGCCCACCATCCCTCATTCCACATCTCCCATCCCTCGTCCACCGTCCCCGATCCCCACTCCCTTGTCCGGACTATCTTCAAGTTCGTCTCGCAGGAGATCCGCTACATGGGGCTGACGATGGAGGACACGTCGCCCGGCTACGCGCCGCACGACGTCGACGTCACCTTCGGCAACCGCTACGGCGTCTGCCGCGACAAGGCCGGGCTGCTCGTGGCGATGCTCCGTCTCGCCGGCTTCAGGGCGTTCCCAGTGCTCATCAACGTCGGGGCGAAGCTAGACCCGGAGGTCCCCCAGCCGTTCTTCAACCACGCCATCGTCGCCGTGGAGACGGGCGAGCGGCAATACCTCCTGATGGACCCGACGAACGAGAACGCGAAGGACCTGCTGCCGGCCTACGAGAGCGACAGGAGCTATCTCGTGTGCCGTCCTGAGGGCGACGTCCTGCGCACCACGCCGACGCCGTCGCCCGAGCACAACGCGCTGAAGGCGACGACGAAGGGAACTCTCTCGCGCGACGGCTCGCTTGTCCTGGAGAGCGAGCTCGCCTTCGGCGGGATCAACGACACCGTCTACCGCGCCGCGCTGGCGCGGATGACCGGCGACGACCGGGTGAAGTTCTTCGACCGGGCGGTCCGCCGGATGGCCGCCGGGGCAGAGCTGCTCAGCGCGTCCGTCGAGCCGGCGGACATGCGCGACACCGAAAGCCCTGTGCGCGTCCGCCTCTCGGCGCGCGTCCCGGAGGCCCTGCTGCGCGGCGACACCCGGCGCCGCCTCGACGTCCCGTTCCTCACGCGGGAGCTCGGCGTGGCGAACTTCCTGCTCGACGGCAACACCTCGCTCGAACGCCGTCGCTTCCCGCTCGTCCTCGACTACACCGCCTCCATCGACGAGGCGGTGGAGATCGACCTCGGCGGCGCGGCGACCGTCGCGCTGGAGATGCCCCCGGAGACGCGGCTCGACGGCGCGCTGTCCTTCGACAGGACGTTCGACTACGCGCCCTCCAACGGGGTGCTGCGCGCCAGGCGACGCCTCGCCGTCTCCAAGGTCGAGCTCTCGCCGGAGGAATACTCCGCCGCCCGCGAGACCCTCAAGCGCGTCGAGGCCGCGGAGCGCCTCGCGCCCGTATTCGCCGTCGACCCGGTCGCCGACGCCGACGTCCGCTGGATCGACCGCGACACCGAGGTCGACGTCCTCTCCGATTCCGTGTGGACGGTCGTCGACCGCGTCGAGAAGGAGGTGCTGACCTACCAGGGCAAGCGCTCCTCAGCGGAGCTGAAGTTCTCATACAACCCGTGCGTGGAGGACTTCCGCCTCGTCTCGGCGGTCGTGAGCAACCGCGACGGGCGCGTCATGTCCGTCGCTCCGCACGAGATCAACGTGATGGACTGCGGCTGGGCGGCGTCCGCGCCGCGCTACCCGGCCTCGAAGACGCTCGTCGTCAACCTGCCGGGCGTCGAGGTCGGCAGCGTCATCTCCTACGAGACCGTCCGCGCCGTGACCAACGCGCCCGCCCCGTTCTACGCCGCCTACGGCTTCGACTCCAAGGAGCCGCTCGTCCGCCGCCGCGTCCGCGTCAACGGCTGGACGCGCGAGGTCGTCGCACCGCGCCGGGTGCCGGACGAGCCGGTCCAGCCGGACGCCGCGCTCTGGCGCGATAGGGTCGTCGTCTCGTCCAACCGCTTCGGGCGCGTCGACCTGCGCGTCGGGTCGCTGGAGACCCCGCGATTCCCGAAGGGGACGCCGGTGCGCGAGATCCGCGACTGGATGTCGCGGAACGTCAAGGTCGTCGGGCCGTGGATGTACGAGCTCCCTCTCCAGCTCCAGCTGACCGACCCGCGCCGGGTTCTGGACGAGGGATACGCCACGCGGCTCGACTACGTGCGGACGCTCTGCGCCCTCCTGCGCGGGGCCGGGCACGAGGCGGACGTCGTGCTGGCGGCGGACAACGCCGACGAGCCGTCCGTCGTCCGCGCCATGGACAAGTTCTCCTTCCCGAACGTCCGTGCGTTCTCCGCCGCCCTATGCCGTGTCCGCGAGCGCAAGGACGGATTCTTCGGCTTCGGCGAGACGGTGACGGACACCTTCGTCGGCACGGAGAGCGAATATGCGCCTCTCGGCGCGACCGCCTACGCCGGCAGCGACTACTTCGACCCCGGCTCCGGCGAGTTCGGGACGGTCGCCGTGCCGTCGGACGGGCTGGCGCACCGCCGCCGCGAGACCAGGACGTTCACTCTGCGCGACGACGGCGCGGCCGAGCTCGACGCCGTGACGACGGTCTGGGGCATCGGGGCCGAGCAGTTCCGCAGGATCTTCGCCGAGATCCTGCCGGAGGAGCGCGCGCGCCTCCACCGCGCCCTGCTCGCCCGCATCTCGGCCGCCGCGACCGCGACTTCCGCCCTGGAGACCGACATCGTCGGCTACCCCGCCACGCAGCGGTTCTCCTGCCTGGTGCCGGACTTCGCGGTTGTCGGCGACGGCGCGATATCCGTCGAGCTGCTTCCGCTCCTCTCGTCGCTGCCGTCGATCTCAGGCTCGGCGCGGCGGACCCCGTTCGCGGTCGGCGCGGCGCTCGACATGGCGGAGGAGGTCGTGGTGCGCTTCCCGAAGGGCTACGTCGTCGCCGACCACCTGCCGGACGGCTTCGACTTCGCCGACCCATCCGACCCGCAGCGTCCGTGGCTCAGGTGCCGGGTGGACTCCGCCGTCGTCGACGGCGCCCTGGAGGTGCGCATCCGCCGCGAGGCGGCGCGCCGCCCGGAGACGTCGCTGCCGCCGGACGCGCTGGAGCTGGTGCGCGACCGCGCCCGCATCGCGTCCTCCAGGGCGAACCGCACCGTCGTCGCCGTCCGCCGCGCCGACGACTGAGGGCGCGGCGCCGGCTCTGTAACCCGGCGGCGCGTCCCGCGTAGACATCGCGGACAATCAACGGACAGAAGAAGCAAGGAGAGGAGGCCGACCATGCCGACACGCATCGACGCAGCGTTCCGCAGCGCGCAGGACATCACCCTCGACGCCTTCCGCGCGCCCGACGGGGCGGCGGGCGACTTCCGCGACGTCACCATCGAGGTGAACGGGCGGTCGTTCCGCGTCTCCTTCGCCGACCCGAACGCGCCGGACGTCAACTTCGCGTCCAACTGGTTCTTCAACGTCATCTTCAACCGGTCGTCGCGCACCGCCGTCAGGACGCGCATCGCGGAGCTCGTCGCCGCGTTCTCCGAGAGGAGGGACTTCGTCCGTGACGTCGGCAGGTCGCTGTCCGCGGTCGGGTTCCGCGACAACGTGACGCGGACGCTCGAAGCCGAGCGGGAGGCGATCTCCAAGGCGGCCGGCGGCAAGATGGCCGTCTACGGCTTCACCGACGTCCGCGCCGGCGTCTCCGGGCTCGTGAACCGGATGTCCAGGCAGGAGGTCGACGGCAAGACCGTCGACGTCATGCGGTCCGAGTTCATCAACGGCTACAACGAGGACATCGGCCTGCCCGGCACGAACGACAGCGCGGCGCGGACGATCGTCTTCGTGCGCGACAACGACCGCGGCAGGTGGAACTACGGCCAGGGCCAGGACGGGCTCAACGTGACGGCGGCGGACAAGGACGAGTGGGCCGCCTACCTCCGCGGCAAGGACGTCGACCTCTTCTCGAAGATCCGCAGGGCGCGCGCGGAGGCGGCGGCCGGCAAGCGGACGGGCTGGGCGGGAGAGATCGCCCGCCAGGGGCTCCTGCCGGCGATCCACGACATGGTGCGCAAGAACATCGACCCGCGCCTCGTCCAGGAGAACCCCGACGTCAACTTCGTCCTGGGCGCGGTGGCGGAGGTCGTCGCCGAGGTCGCGGACGCTGACTTCGGCGAGCTCGACATGGCCGGCGTCGACGCGAGGCTGCGCGAGATCGTCGCCCGCCACGCGCCGGCCGGCAAGGAGGAGTTCGTCAAGCGCGTCTTCGACAACGTGGCGACGACCGCCTTCTGGCGCCAGACGAGCAAGCTCGGCCTCGACTTCTTCAAGGCGCGCGGGCAGACCGTCGTCTTCGACTGGACGACTTTCGACGGCATGCGCAGCGACGGCGCGGAGCTGGAGGACAAGTGGTGGAAGCGCGGGGACGAGGACGTCGGCGACCGCTCGGGCGCCGCGATCACCAACTCCGAGATGCGCCACCTCTCCGGCGCGAAATACGCCGCGAAGCCAGGCGCGGGCCGGCTCGTCCGCATCGAGGGCTCGCTGGCGGAGGACGACGCCCGGCGCGAGGCCGCCGCGCGCTTCGACTGCTTCGCCGCGCTCGACCGCCCGACGCTCGTCCGCGTCGTCGCCGACCTCGAGGCCTCCTTCGCGCTCGCCGACGCGCAGATGTTCCGCGAAGCGGCGCTGGACGCGATCAGGTCGCAGTCCATCATGGTCTGGAGCGAATACTGCAACGGAGAAGGCGACCTGGTCAGCCCCATGAGGACGAAGGCGCTGTGCGAGCGCGTATTCGACCGCCTCAAGGCGCGGATCGCGGGGGCGACCTCGCTTGCCGCGAAGGCCGCGCTGCTCGCCGACCCGGCGGCCGTCTTCCAGGCGGAGCTGCTGAGGGACCGGGAGATCGCCGAGAAGATCGACGAGGGGCGCGTGAGCAAGGCGAACGAATACCGGCACGGCGTGGCGAGCTCGCTCGCCCTTCGCCAGCTCGCCGGCGTCGACCGCGGCTTCGGCGGCAAGGTCTTCTTCTCGCAGCGCACGGGGAAGCCGAACGAGCTCGGCCGGGCGCTGCTCGCCGCCGGCGACGACGTCCTCGCGACCGTCCGCGACTTCCGCCGCACCGTCGCCGCCGCCCTCGGCGTCGCCGAGGAGAACCTCTTCGGCACCCACGCCTTCACCGCGTTCGTCATGCGCGCCTCCCGCGAGGCCGGCGGCGACCTGAAGAAGATCGTCGCGCGTCTCGGCACGATCCGCGTCGCCGCCGACGCCAGGGCGGCCGTCGACGAGCGCCTGCGGACGCGCCCCCCGATGTCGGCGGAGGCGAAGCAGGTCTTCGACCGGCGCGGCGAATGGGACCTCGACCGCCTCGTCTACAACGAGGCCGTCGCCGCGATGGAGAGCGGAAGCCAAGTCGACGTCGACCGCCTCGTGCACGTCGCCGACGTCATCCGCGACCTCTGCGAGCGGACGGCCGTGTTCGTCGACGACTTCGCGCGGCGGCTCAACCCCGACGACATCCCCGAGCTGCGGCTCACCGAGGACGACGTCGCGAGGCTGACGGACGCCTACCTCGACCGCGAGGGCTCGGCCGTCAACAGCTTCCGCCTGACAGGACGCGACGAGTTCGTCGCTCGCTTCGAGGAGGAGGCCGCGGCCGCCCTTCTCAAGGTCTCGACGCTCATCCTCGAGCTCCAGGACCGCGCGAACTCCTACCGCATCGGCGCGCGCGCCCTGCGAGGGCTCGCCTACGACGTCCGGACGCGCTTCCGCCTAGGGCTGCCGGCGGAACGCCGCGCCCCGGCGCAGTCGGCGGCGCGAGAGGGCGCGGACGCCGCGGAGGCGCCTGCGGAGCCGCCGCCGCCAGCCCCGCCGCTGGACGAGCGCCGTAGGGCGATGCTCGCCCGCGTGAAGCAGCTCGAGGAGCGCGCCGCCGAGCTGGACGCCCGCGCCGACCAGCTCACCGCCGCGCGGCTCAAGAGCGTCGCCGTCAACGCCGTCGCCACGCGCGGCAGGCTCGTCCACGCGACGGCGGCCCTCGCGGTCGTCCGCGCCCTCGGCGCCGGGGGCCCGCTCCCCATGGGCGTCGGCGAGACCCAGGCCGACCGGCTCGCGAACTTCTCCCGCGCATTCGCCGACCGCATCTGGAGCGCCTGGAACGCCACCCTGCTGGAGGCCGCGCGCGATTCCGACATCGGCTTCGACGACGGCAACACCACGCTCAAGATGGCGTTCGCCATCTACCTGCGCGAGAACCCGGACGTCAGGCGGTTCCTCGACCGCGAGGCCGACGATTCGCTCGTCCGCGAGGTCAAGGAGAAGTTCGAGGACACCGAGTCCGGCGACCCGATCTGGAACGTGCTCGACACAGTTCTCGCCCACGGCGGACTGTAGCGCGGGAGACGGATGCCCGTCGGAGTCTCTCCTACCCCATAGCCATGGCGGCGAGGGCGGAGACGACGATCAGCAGCACCGGCCCGACGAGGCGGCGGAGCGTCGCCGCGAAGCACGCGACGACGAGGACGGCCGAGACGGCGTTGAACCCGCCGCCCGCGAACGCGCTCATCCCGAGGAACGCCCAGAGCGCGGAGAGCATCAGCGCGATCGACGCCGGACGCGCCCCGCGGAGGACGCCGCGCACGACGCGGCTGGCCTTGAACCGGTCCAGCGACGCGAGCGCGAGGTAGACGAGCGCCGAGCCGGGCAGGAGCAGCGCGGCGGACGCCAGCAGGGCGCCGGGAATCCCCGCCAGGCGGAATCCGAAGTAGGTCGCGCCGTTCACGCCGATCGGACCGGGGGTCATCTGCGAGAGCGCCATCAGGTTCGAGAACTCCTCCGCCGTCACGTTCAGCGCCGGCGCGGCGGGACCCACGAAGTCCTCGATGTACATCGGCACCAGCACGAATCCGCCGCCGAAGCACAGGAATCCGTATTTGAGGAAGTAGAGGATCGGCAGCCACGCCGCCGAGCGGAACCTGCGCGAGCCGCCGGGGACAGGCCCCTCCGATCTGCCGGGGACAGACCCCGCCGAGCCGCCGGGGACAGGCCGTGCGATGGCGGACGCCAGTCCGGCGAGCATGGCCGCGACCAGCACCGTCCAGACCGGAGCGCCGGCGACGAGCGCGGCGAGCGCGGCGGCGAGCGCGAAGAAGAAGAATGCGTCCCTCTCGGCGCGGACGAAGCTGTGCCAGACCGTCGCGCCGATGATGCCGGTCAGCGCGCTGCGAAGTCCGACGAACGCGCCGGCGAGCAGCGGATGCTCCACCGGGATCGCGTCGTAGCCCATCGAGACGGCGGTGAAGATGACCACCGACGGCAGCGCGACGGCGGCGACCGCGACGACAGCGCCCTTCCAGCCCGCCACCTTGCGCCCGACGTAGACGGCGGTGTGCGTGGCGATGATGCCGGGCACCATCTGGAACACCGGCAGCTCGTCCAGCAGCTCGCCCTCGCGGATCCACTTCAGCTTCGAGAACACCGAGTCGGCGACGGCGAGGATGGCGTAGCCCCCTCCGATCACGAACAGCGAGATGCGGAAGAACTCGAAGAACAGCCTGAGGTAGGACTTCACGGACGACGCGCCGTCACTGGCGGTATTCGGCGCAGCTGTCGGCGGTCTCCCAGACCCTGACGGACGCAAGGCCGGGGACCTTCGCCCGAAGGTCGTCGAAGAACATCCTGGCGAGGTTCTCGGCGGTGGAGCGGAACGGGAGCGCGACGGTGCGCATCCCGTGGCGCTCGACGACGGCGGCGATCTCGCGCTCGCCGTCGGACGCCTCGTTGTACATGAAGGCGTGGTCGAAGCGGTCGCAGATCGCCTCCGACGCGGCGCGCTTCAAGTCCTTGAAGTCGATGACCATGTCGCCGCCGTCGCCGTCCGCCTGCGAGACGGAGACGTCGACGCGGTAGGTGTGGCCGTGGAGGTTCTTGCAGAGCCCCTTGTGGTTCGTGAGCACGTGCGCGGCGTCGAAGCGCACGGTCTTGGTCACGGTGGTCACGCCCGCACCCCGTCCGTCAGGAGACCTTGAAGAGCCGCTTCAGCGCGGGGACGCGGTCGAGCCGCTCCCAAGGGAAGGCCTCGCGTCCGAAGTGGCCGTAGGCCGCCGTGTCCTCGTAGCACCAGCCCTGCGGCTTGAGGAGCTTCAGCTCGGAGATGATCGACGCCGGGCGGAAGTCGAAGACCTTTCCGGACGCAAGCATCCGCTGCAGCGCGGCGTCGGTGGCGCCGCCCTTCGCGGTGCCGAAGGTGTCCACGCAGAACGAGACGGGGCGGTCTACGCCGATGGCGTAGGCGACCTGGATCTGGCAGCGGTCGGCGAGGCCTGCGGCGACGACGTTCTTGGCGGCATAGCGGGCGTAGTAGGCGGCGGAGCGGTCGACCTTGGAGGGGTCCTTGCCTGAGAACGCGCCGCCGCCGTGCGCGGCCATGCCGCCGTAGGTGTCGACGATGATCTTGCGTCCGGTGAGACCGGCGTCTCCGCACGGCCCGCCGACGACGAACTTGCCGGTCGGGTTGACGAAGAACCTGGTCTTGGGCGCGAGCAGGCCGGTCTTGGAGAGATAGTCCCTGGCGAGGCGCTCGATCTCGGCGTAGTTGAGCTTCGTCGCGCCGGCGGCCGTCGTCTGGTGCGAGACGACCACCGTGTCCAGCCTCACGGGCCGGCCGCCCTCGTAGACGACGGAGAGCTGGCACTTCGCGTCCGGGCGCAGCCAGGCGTATTTCCCGCCGCGCTTGCGCAGCCTCGCGTACATCTTCAGGAGCTCGTGCGAGTAGACGACCGCAGCCGGCATGAACGACGGCGTCTCGTTCGTCGCGTAGCCGAACATCATGCCCTGGTCGCCGGCGCCCTGCCGCCCCTTCGCCTTGCGGTTGACGCCCTGCGCGATGTCCGGCGACTGCCCGTGGAGGTGCGAGACGTAGCTGAACGTCTTCCAGGAGAAGCCCTCCTCGTCGCGGTCGTAGCCGATCTTCTTCACCACCTTCGCGGCGATGGCCTTGGTGTCGACCTTCTGCCACCCGCGGCAGGTCACCTCGCCGAGGTTGACCACGACCCCCGGCCCGACGGCCGTCTCGCACGCCACGTGCGCGTGGCTGTCGGCCTTGAGGCACGCGTCGAGGATCGCGTCGGATATCTGGTCCGCCACCTTGTCCGGATGCCCCTCGGAGACCGATTCCGAAGTGAAGACGAAACCACCAGCGTTCTTTTCCATTTTCATTCCCTGTAGACTATCTAAGCCAGTCCACGTCCGGCACCGCGCCGTCCGTCACAGACTGAAATGACCAGCGCGTAGTATACCATAATTCCGCCGCCGCCGCGCGAGCGAGCTCGCGGCTTCGCGCGCCGAGTTCAGGAACAGACGATGTGCTGATGGCGGCGCGCCGAGGACGTCGCGCCCTACCTCCGCTGGGGCGGACGTCCTCGGCCGCCCGCAACGATTCACGCAATGGCATCCTAAACTAATCCTGCGAAGCTAAGAAAGGACGTTGGGTGAGGAAGCAGACGGGGTGGCGCCGCCGTCGCCGTCGAAC